>NZ_JACRWG010000020.1:0-35908 GCF_014306455.1 Catenibacterium faecis | reverse complement strand
TCAGATCACAAAAACAGGTGGAAGATTATGCCGTCATAAAAGGCACATTTTCCACCTGTTTATTAATTTAATTTGCGGTTTTATTAGTTTATATTATGGGTAGAGTTTGCGGTTTAACACATTGACTTACTACGTCAAACTTACTGATAAACAAGATATCAGAAATAAGGATATTACTAATAAAGCATCAGTGCTTAATAAAAAAGATAATGAAACATACTTAAAGGGATCTTCTGAAAAAACATTCACTCCATCAATTAACTATGGTATGACGAAAAACATCATTTCTACGAATGGTAAACAGTATACAAAGGATCAAGATGGGAACTATATCGTTCAATATAGATTAAACTTCACTTTAAATGCGAATAGTAATTATACTTTAAAGAATTATGCATTCTTTGATTATTTAAACTATAGTGGATTTGCGAACGATAATAAGATGTTACCTTATATCTCTTATATGCAGGATTCTATAGAGTTACATCAAATTGTGGGAAGCACAGATACGATTATTGATTCTTCTTTATATAAGGTTCAATGGGAAACAAATGGTACGAACTACAAAGATACATATGATGGTAATCCAAATCGCTTTAAGTTAAGTGGCACAGATGATCATCCTATTACTATTTATCCAGGTGATTCATATTATGTGACTTATAAACTCAAGATTAAACCAGAAGTCTATGCGGCAATGCAGGCAGGACAAGTATTAATCCAAAATATATATGCGAATGATGCAGATAACGTAAAGAAAGTTGCAGGTATGTTGGATCGAACAATTGCAAAACTTACTCTGAATGACTATACATGGATTCAAAAGATCAAAGATAGTAATCTTACTTCAAATGAGCAAACAATCCAGATGAATTCAGAAGTCTATGTAAAGAAGAATAATGGTTATGAAAAAGATTCTTCAGTCAATAGTTTTGTAGTTCCACAAGGAAGCTATAAGTATACTGTTAATCTAAATAAATCACAGAATCAATTTGATATCACTCATGCAACATTAAAAGATACATTAAGTTCTGATATCATGCATTATGTTGGTTATGTAAAGATTACAGCTTATGAATACGATGAAAGTTCTAATACCTATAAAGATAAAGAATCTAAATGGGTGAAGATAGACAAACAGAAATCATTTGAATTAATGCTCTCTGAGCTTGGCTGGTCAAACAGTTATGGTTATCGCTTTGAATACTATGCACAAACGAAAGATTTAAGTGAAATTGGTCAGATTAAAGTGACTAATACATTCACATTAAATGGAGATGTAGTAAAAGGTGATCAAACCTTTAAATTCAATAATAAATCAGCCTCTCAAACAACACAGGTCAATGGTTTCTATAACCTGAATGTAAATAAGAGTGCCTGGTATTATGAAAGACCAGTAGAAAATGCGACTACTTGGGAAAATGGTGCATTCTATTGGGTTATTGAAGTCAATGGATCAGCTATTAGAGAAGGAACTCAAATTAGAGATGCAGTAGTAAAAGAAAACAACATCACTGATTCTTATTTGCATTCTGATTCTGTTGTAGGTATCTATCAAGGAAAGCTTGCAACACAGGTAGTTGCATGTAAGAACTATCAAGAGTTCTTAGACTCAAATAAAGGCTTAAAAGATAAAAGAGAACTATTTGATCAGGAATATACAAACAGTAAGAACTTTAGTGGAAACAACAAGAGTGAATTAACACTTACTGCAAAAGAAACAATCAAACTAGAAAATCAAGAAAATATCTATATTATTGTGAAAACAGAACCTTCCAAGATTCCAACAGTCAATCGTACAACATTTGATTACAAGAATGAAGTGTTATTAAAAGATACGACAGATACTTCATTTAATAAACGAAATGATGCGACTCAATCTCTTCATGGTGGAGGAGATTTGTTGAAGGAGTTCAATTTTACATTTAGTTATGATGGAAAAGAAGCTAAAATACTTAAATCTGGTACTGATGACAGTACTAGTAAAATTGCGACAAATATACTAAACCAGACAACAGGTAATGGTATATATGCCTCTTGGGTCTTTAAAGTCAATTATGCAGGTGACTTAAAAGGAGACTACCGTGTATTAGAAGATATTCCAGAAGGCATGGAGCTTGGTTATATACGTATCAAGTGGCATGGTAATCAAGCAAGCTCTGTTGTGTCCAAGACAATGAATGATTTAGATAGTGATTGGAAGCCGTATTCCAATACAGCAACGAATGACAACGGACAAAGTCAAAGTACAACCTATTACTATAATAAGACTACAAATAAAGCTCTTATTAAACTAGGTGAATTTGAGAATAAACATACAAGAGATGATTGTTCTATCGATGTACAGGTTGTCTGTCGTGTAACTGATTCTAAAGTCTTGCTAGGTGGACAATCTAAAACCTTTGCGAATCATGTCACACTTCAAGATGAAGATGGAGAAGAACAACTTGCAACTTCAAGTTCTACTGCAGCACTTGAGAAGAACAGCCTAGATAAAAGCCATCCTGAAACATTTAATGGACAAACAATCAAGTATACAATTACTGCCAATACACTCTCTCAGAAGTTACCATCTAATGATGGTAATAAGCTGACATTAGTGGATGAGTTAGGAGATAACTTAGAATTAGATATCACAAGTATTGAGGCTAAGGATGATGCAGGAAATTCTGTACAAATAGAAAAAGCATTTAATCCAGAAACAAATACTTTAGAAATCTCAATTCCAAATGAAAAGAAGATCATTATTACTTATACAGTGACTGTAAACATAGCACCAGATACTTCTACAAAAGTGTCTAATAAGGTTTATTGGAAGTCTTATGGGAATGATGGTGGTAAGAATGATGTTATTCCAGACTTCAGCTATAACCTGAATGCTGGTGGTAGTACGACAACAACGGATAATCCTCATCTTACAATCAAGAAGATAGATCAGGATAATGCGAATCCAATGAGTGGAGTTACATTTGATATTTATGAATGTAAGCTCAATGGAGATAAGATTCAAAGAGTTGAAGGTAGTACAACAAGTGGTGAAACAGAAAATGGACTCTATGCAGTACAAGTACCATTTGTGACTTCATATAACACAATATATGAAGTAAAGGAAAGAAATACACCAGATGGATATATGAAGGACGATAGTTCTTACTATATTATCTGTGTAGATAAAAAGAATAGTGATGATTATACAGACTATGTAAAACAATGTATTGCTTATTTTGAAAAACAATCAAATAAGAAATACAAAGTCGCATACTCATCTACAGATTTTAACTTAACTATATATAACTCTCAGAAAGGTATAGTAGTTAAAAAAGCATTTATTAACAATGCGACAGGTACTTCTCATAAACCAGTGAGTGGAACATATACATTTGGATTATATGACAATTCACAAGGAAGTGGTTCACCACTACAAGTAAAAACAATTACTTATAGTACAGGTGAAACAGAAGAGAAGACCACGAAGTTCATCAATCTTAATCTAAATACAGATTACTATGTATTTGAATTAGATGATGAAGGAAATCCAATCACTCATACTTCTCAAGAAGTAACAGTGAATAAATTGCCATATGTTGTAGATTATAAAGTAAATGGTAATTCTACAGGTAAGGAAGTAGTAGGAGATGAAGTCATAGTGACTAATAGTCTCCGTACAAAGAAGCTGCCTTCTGCAGGTAGCAGATTAACCCTGATTTACAGACAATTAGGACTAGTGATGGTAGGAGTTAGTTCTATAGTTCTGTTGATCGTATATAAAAATCGCGATAAGAAGATAAAAGAAGAGGAGATAGGGAAATGAAATTAATGAAGAGAATTTTAGCTATTGTCTGCACGTTTGTGATGATCATTTCAATGGCTACTGGTGTTAATGCGGTAGAAAATACGTCTACTACAGCAACTTCAACACCAGAAAGAGGTAAAATTACAGTTACAAATGCAATCGCAGGAGAAGATTATAAGATTTATAAGATTTTATCACTTGAAAGCTATGACAAAACTGCAGGTGCTTATTCATATAAGAAACCTGGTGGAGATTGGGATACATTTATTAACTCAGATGAAGGTCAACAATTTTTTACTTCAAATGAAAACGGTTATGTGACTTTAAAAGATACTAGTGATAAAGAAGTACGTAAACTTGCAATTTATGCAATTGGTTATGCACAAAAACACAACATCACTGCAACTAAAACAGCAACAGCATCAGTATCTAAATCTGATAACGCTACAGCTGTATTTGAAGATTTAGATTTAGGTTACTATGTAGTTGAATCAACTTCAGGAACAGCTTGTAATATTACTACTGCTGCTCCTACAGCAGAAATTCAGGACAAGCATGATAATCCAAGTGTTACCAAGATTATCACTCAGGGTGGCAATGTAAATAGTGATGGTACTATGAACTCTGTTAATCTTGGAGAAACCGTATTCTTCAAGACAACTATTCATGTAAAACCTGGTGCTAAGAACTATGTTTTACATGATAGTATGAATGAAAATTTGAAATTTGTTCAAGTTGCTTATGTTAGAGATAATGAGAATCATGAATATCGTCAAACAGATGATTTCATTGTTAAACCAGATAGATATAGTCCAGGGAATCCTGAAGATGGATGTACTTTCGAACTTTCATTCACTGACTCTTTCTACAAAACATATAGACAAGATATTGATACTGGCAGATTGACAGAAATAACAGTTGAGTATCTTGCATATGTAAGTGAAAAAGCACCTATTAACTTTGCAATGAAAAATACAACATGGTTAACATATGGTGATAAAAAAACAAAGACTGAAAAATCTGAAACAGAAACTTATACTTATGGTATTCCAGTATATAAATACACTGGAATAGATACAGCTCTTGAAGGTGCAAAGTTCATCTTATCAACAAATGAACAGCCTAGTGAAAGCAATGCAATTAAGTTTAATCCAAATGGTACAATTTATCGTTATAGTACTGATCAGACAAAAGGAAATATAACTTTAACATCTGGCAATAAAGGTTATGTTAATATCAACGGTTTGCAGGCAGGTATTTACTACCTTAAAGAAACAGAAGCACCAAAAGGTTATAACAAAATCCAGAAGCCTATTAAGATTGAAATCTTATCTAATGGTAAAATTAAGGTAGATGGTGTAGAAATTACAGGTGATGTAAAAGTTCTAAACAACAAAGGTTCAATCTTACCTAGTACCGGTGGTATGGGTACAACATTAATCTATGTTGTAGGTTCTATTTTAGTTTTAGCTTCTGGTATTGTATTATTCTCTAAGAGAAAAGAAGGAACTAACTAATTATATAAACATATTATTTAGGGAATGATTTTCATTCCCTATTAGTTATTAAAGGAGGAAAATGTAAGTAACCAAATATATCGACTATTGTGATTAAATGTGTTCAAATCTACTCAAAGGAAAGCTTTAATATGAAAACATCAAATATCACAAATTATAAACCAAAGGATTTTGCTGAACTTTAAGGCGTACCTGTTAAGACATTATAACGTTGAGATAGAGAAGAAACTTTAAAGGCAAACCGAACCCAAACTAATAGGCATTATTATACTTATAATCAGCATTTACTAAATCAAGTTGCATGTTAAGATAGTTCTGTAATGCAAAAGAATTATTGCAGACCAGTGTACTGAAGATTATGGAAACCGTGTAACGATTTATTAGATGAAGTATTGGAACATAAAATCAAAAGCATAATTTGAATACCCACAAACCACAGGTTAGTGAAAATTAAATTTTATTAACGCCGATTAAAAGGCGTTCATGAAGCTGAACTGAATACATGGATTTTCCATTTGTACTATAATTAGATTAGAAATCAGATGGAGAACTCATACAGGATATTGTTTCAATACTTCATGTGTTTTCCTGCAGGTTGCAAAGGGCTTCGTAAGTATAAACAATAGATAGAAAGGGATGAGGAAATTGCTGAAGAGTTTCAAGACGGAAATAAATCCGACAGAGGAGCAGAAAGTAAAGATTCGTAAAACAATAGGTACTTGAAGATTTATCTATAACTTCTATCTTGCTCATAATAAGGAACTTCATGAAAGTGGCAAAAAGTTTATGAGCAGCAGCCAGTTTAGAGTATGGCTCAACAATGAGTATCTTCCAAGCCATCCAGAATATTCCTGGATCAAGGAAGCTTATTCAAAATCTGTAACACAGGCGGTAAATAACGGACAGACAGCATTTGAAAACTTCTTTAATCACAAGAGCGCCTTTCCAAAATTTAAGAAGAAAGGCAGATCTGATGTGAAGATGTATTTTGTAAGGAATAATCCAAAAGATTGCAGTTGCAAAAGACACAGACTCAAGATTCCGTCACTTGGCTGGGTACGCATCAAAGAGAAAGGATATATTCCAACTACAAAAGATGGAAACGTAATTAAGAGCGGTCATGTCTCAATAAAAGCTGACAGATACTATATTTCAGTTCTTATAGAAATCCCAGACAAAACGTCAGCCAATAATTCCAGTGAAGGAATCGGTATTGACCTTGGATTAAAGGACTTTGCGATTGTTTCTAATGGAAAAACTTATAAGAACATCAATAAATCTGCAAAATTAAAGAAGCTTGAAAAGAAGCTTATTCGAGAACAGAGAAGTCTTTCTCGAAAGTATGAAAATCTAAAGAAAGGAGAGTCCACTCAAAAAAGAAATATACAGAAACAAAGGCTTAAGATACAGAAGCTTCATCACAGAATAGACAATATTCGTACTGATTACATCAATAAGATAATCGCAGAGATAGTGAAAACCAAACCATCTTATATAACGATTGAAGATCTAAACGTATCAGGAATGATGAAGAACAGACATCTTTCAAAGGCAGTTGCTTCGCAGAAGTTTTATGAATTTAAAACAAAGCTTGAAGCTAAATGCAAAGAGAACGGAATTGAACTTCGAATAGTAGATAGATGGTTCCCATCATCTAAGACATGTCATTGCTGTAAAAGAATCAAGAAAGATTTAAAGCTTTCAGATAGAATTTTCAGATGTGATTGTGGCTATATCGAAGACAGAGATTTCAATGCTGCACTAAATCTGAGAGATGCTACAACTTACGAAGTTGCATAAATGAACGCAAACGTAAGTATGTACCGAAGGCTACTTCGGGAATTTACGACTATGAAGTGTACAAGAACTTGTGAGTAGATATGATTTCGGTCAATCGAAAGCATACACAATAAAATAGTAAGTAATGTTCGTGAGAACTTACATTATCTCGATGTGAGTATATTTAATCACATTTTGAGTGGCAGAGGATTGTAAAGATGAGAAAACATATATCTACAATTATCGCAGTACTCATTTTTATTACAGGACTCTCCTTATTACTTTACCCAACAGTAAGTGAGTGTTGGAATTCATTATATCAATCAAAAGTAGTCGCAAACTATTCTGATAAAATGAAGAAGATGACACAAAAACAAAAACAGGCAGCAATAGATGCGGCTGTTGCTTACAATAAGACCTTGGTATTAAATGATGCACGTTTTACTCCTACAGAGGAACAATTAGCTACATACAATAGCTTATTGGATGCGGATGGTTTAGGAATGATGGGTTATATTGTTATTCCAAAGATTAGCTGTAAGCTCTCTATTCATCATACAGTGAATGAATCTGTCCTACAGGTAGGTGTAGGGCATCTAGAAGGGTCTAGCTTACCTGTTGGAGGTAAATCAACACATTGTGTCTTATCAAGCCATAGAGGTCTTCCAAGTGCCAAACTCTTTACAGAACTAGATGAACTAGTAAAAGGGGATATCTTCTATCTTCATGTCTATGATCGTGTATTAACATATAAAGTAGACCATATCGCAACTATAGAACCGGATGACTATAGTTTATTTGAAATAGAAGAAGGAAAAGATTTATGTACATTATTTACATGTACACCCTATGGAATCAATACACAGCGTTTAGTTGTGCGAGGACATCGTATTTCTGATGCACTTGATGGTGCTAAGCTCAATGGTGATGCAATTAAGATCAATGAATATATTGTCGCAATCTGTATTGTGGTTATTATCTTATGTACAGGATATACTGTTGGTAAGGCTATAAAGAAAATTAAAAGGCATAAAGTATAGAACACACCTTCATAGGTGTGTTTTCTTATACCCTGAGCACTATATTATTGTATACAATCTTATTTGATATAGATTCAGATATGTAAAAAAATGACCTTTTGAAAAGAAAATCAACTATTTTTATCTCATTTTCTAAATGTTTGCGCTTACATTACATATTCAAAAAGTATCGAATTATTCAATGAAAAATTTATTAAAAAAACCTAAAAAAATGTAAAAAGGGGTTGATTTCTCTGTTTTATTACGGTATTATATGACCGTTGTGAAACGCGAAGATGTGCGAGGTTGCTGAAACGCTGACAGCCGTTGTCATGAACGGAAGAGTGTTCAGGGAATTCGCATTGAGCGTTGTCTAACGAATAGACAAGGAGGAATAATCATGGCAAACAACAAAATCAGAATCAGACTTAAGTCTTTCGATCACAAGATCCTAGACGCATCTGCAGAAAAGATCGTAGCTGCAGCTAAGAAGTCTGGTGCTCAGGTAGTTGGTCCTGTACCATTACCTACAGAAAAGGAAATTTATACGATCTTAAGAGCAGTTCACAAGTATAAGGATTCTCGTGAACAGTTCGAAATCAGAACTCACAAACGTTTAATCGACGTAGTGAACCCTACACCAGAAACAGTTGATGTTTTAACTAGATTAGAAGTACCAAGTGGTGTAGATATTGAAATTAAGTTATAAGAAAGGTAAAAGGTGTAACTCATGAAAGGAATCTTAGGTCGTAAGATCGGAATGACTCAAGTTTTCACAACTGATGGTAAGTTAATCCCAGTTACAGTTATCGAAGCAACTCCAAACGTAGTTCTTCAGAAGAAGACTGTTGAAACTGATGGATACAACGCAATCCAGGTTGGTTTCGAAGACAAGAGAGAAAAGCTTGCAAACAAGCCAGAAAAAGGTGTGGTTGCTAAAGCAAACACAGCTCCTAAGCGCTTCATTAAAGAATTTCGTTTTGACGAAATGATGAGTTATGAAGTTGGACAGACAGTATCTGTTGATAGCTTTGTAGCTGGTGAAGTAGTTGACGTAACAGGTACAAGTAAAGGTAAAGGCTATCAGGGTGTTATCAAGAGACACGGACAGCACATCGGTCCAAAGGGACATGGTTCTGGAGCTCACAGAATCGTAGGTTCTATGGGTCCAATCGCTCCAAACAGAATTGCTCCTGGTAAGAATCTTCCAGGTCAGATGGGTGGAAACACAAGAACAGTTCAGAATCTTGAAATTGTTGCAGTTGATGCAGAAAAGAACGTATTACTAGTTAGCGGATCAGTACCTGGTCCTAAGAAAGGCTTAGTAGTCGTTAAGTCTGGTATCAAGGCAAACGGAAAAACAAACGAAGCTGCTGAATTAGTAAATTATGCTACTGAAGCAGTTGCAGAATAATGAAGTGGAAGGAGGAAAAACTAATGTTGAATATTGCATTATTTAATCAGAATGGTGAAAAATTAAACGATTTAGAACTTAACGAAAACGTATTCGGAATCGAACCAAATAACCAGGCAATCTTTGATGTAGTCTTACTACAGAGAGCTTCATTAAGACAGGGTACTCACAAGGTGAAGAATCGTCACGAAGTTTCAGGCGGTGGAAAGAAACCTTGGAGACAGAAGGGTACAGGACGTGCTAGACAGGGTTCTATCCGTGCACCACAGTGGCGCGGTGGAGGAATTGTCTTTGGTCCTACTCCAAGAAGCTATGACTTCAAGATTAACAAGAAAGTTAAGAATCTTGCATTAAGATCTGTATTATCACAGAAAGTAATCGATCAGGAATTAGTTGCTTTAGATAATCTTGCTTTTGATACAATCAAGACTAAGAATGTTGTTAATTTCTTAGGTAACTTCGAAAACCCAAGAAAGACATTAATCGTTGTTGATACATTAGAAGAAAACTTAGTATTATCTGCTAGAAACGTTCCTGGTGTTAAAGTTATCGAAGCTAGAAACGTAAACGTTTATGACGTTATGGATTGCACAAAGCTTATGATGACTGAAAAAGCTATCAAGGCAGTTGAGGAGGTACTAAAATAATGGCTCACATTACTGACGTACTAAGAAAACCTGTTTTAACTGAAAAGACTATGAAGTTAATGCAGGAAGAAAACAAATATACTTTCGATGTTGCTTTATCATCAAACAAGACTGAAATCAAACAGGCTGTAGAAGCTATGTTCAATGTTAAGGTTACTAGCGTAAACACAATCAACGTTAGAGCTAAGACTAAGAGAGTTGGTCGTTATGTTGGTAAGACTGCTAGAAGAAAGAAAGCAATCGTAACTTTAGCAGAAGGTAACAGCATCAATTTATTCGGTGAAGAAGAATAATTAATATAAACTATTGAAATGCACTCCATTTCAGATATTTAAATAGGAGGATTAAACATGCCAATTAAAGCATATAAGCCTACAAGTAACGGTCGTAGAAACATGACTGCTTTGACTAAAGAAGAAATCACTACTTCTACTCCAGAGAAGTCATTACTTGCTCCTTATAAGAAAAAAGGTGGCCGTAACAATATGGGTCAGATCACTACTAGACATCATGGTGGTGGACATAAGAGAAAATACAGAGTTATTGATTTTAAGCGTAATAAGGATGGAGTACCTGGTAAGGTTGCTACTATCGAATATGATCCAAACAGATCTGCAAACATCGCTTTAATCAATTACGCTGATGGTGAAAAGAGATATATCCTAGCTCCTAAGGGACTAGAAGTAGGAACTGTAGTTGTTTCTGGTGAAACTACTGACGTTAAAGTTGGTAACTGTATGGAAATGGGTAACATGCCTGAAGGTACAACTATCCACAATATTGAAATGCATCCTGGTAAGGGCGGACAGTTAGCTCGTTCTGCTGGTGTTTCAGCTCAGATCCTTGGTTCTGAAGAAAAATATGTAATTGTTAGACTTCAGTCTGGTGAAGTAAGAAAATTCTTAAAGAAGTGCCGTGCTACAGTTGGTGCTGTAGGTAACGAAGACCATGGTCTTGTTAATTACGGTAAAGCTGGACGTATGAGATGGAAAGGTGTTAGACCTACTGTTCGTGGTTCTGTAATGAACCCTAATGACCATCCACATGGTGGTGGTGAAGGTAAAACTTCAATCGGTCGTAAAGCTCCACTTACTCCTTGGGGTAAGAAAGCTCTTGGTGTTAAGACTAGAAACAGCAAGAAACATTCTAACAGATTGATCGTACGTCGTCGTAATGCTAAATAAGAAGGAGGATAAGTAATCATGGCAAGAAGTTTAAAAAAGGGACCTTTCGTCGATGAACATTTGATGAAAAAGGTTGAAGCATTAAATGCTGCTGGTAAAAAAGAAGTTATCAAAACTTGGTCAAGACGTTCTA
Organism: Catenibacterium faecis; assembly: GCF_014306455.1. Lineage (NCBI taxonomy): Bacteria > Bacillati > Bacillota > Erysipelotrichia > Erysipelotrichales > Coprobacillaceae > Catenibacterium > Catenibacterium faecis. Next base: position 24,422 of record NZ_JACRWG010000020.1, on the reverse strand, counting down.
CTATTTTCCCTCAGTTTATTGAGCATACTTTCGCAGTATACAATGGTAAAGAACATATTCCAGTTTATGTAACAGAAGATATGGTTGGTCATAAGTTAGGAGAATTTGCTCCAACTAGAACATTCAAAGGCCACACAGCCAATGATAAGGCTGCTTAATAAATAGGAGGATTTGAACATGGAAGCAAGAGCAACAGCAAAAACTATTCGTGTATCACCTCAGAAAGCTAGATTAGTCGTTGACTTAGTCCGTGGTAAGTCAGTTAAGGAAGCACTCGGAATTCTTGAATTCACAAACAAGAGTGCTACTCCTGCTATTATCAAGGTTGTTAACTCTGCTAAGGCTAACGCTGTTAATAATGAAGGTGCAGACGAAGATAAGTTATATATTAAGAAGATTTATGTTGACGAAGGTCCAACATTAAAGAGATTCCGCGCAAGAGCTAAAGGTTCTGGAACTCAAATTTTAAAGAGAACATGCCACATCACTTGTGTGGTTGAAGAAAGATAGGAGGACGAACAATGGGTCAGAAAGTAAGTCCAGTTGGATTCCGTGTTGGTGTTAACCGTGATTGGAGTTCAAGATGGTATGCTGATAAGAAAGACTTTGCTAATTACTTATTAGAAGACGTTAAGATCCGTGAATTCTTAATGGCTAAGTTAAAGAGAGCATACGTAGCAAAGATCGATATTGAAAGATCAAAGAAACGCGTCAATATCTTTGTTCACACATCAAGACCTGGTGTAGTGATTGGTAAAGACGGAGAAGCCATTGATGCTTTAAGAAAAGAATTAATGGGTCTTATCAGTGATAAGAAAGTATTTATCAACGTAGTAGAAATTAAGAATGCTGATACTAACGCTCAGTTAGTAGCTGATAGAATCGCAGAACAGCTTGAAAACCGTGCTTCATTCAGAACAGTTCAGAAGAGAGCTATTCAGAATGCAATGAGAAACGGTGCTAAAGGTATTAAGACTTCAGTTTCAGGTCGTTTAGGCGGTGCTGATATCGCTAGAAGTGAAGGATATTCTGAAGGTGTAGTTCCACTACATACAATCAGAGCTGACATTGATTATGCCACTGCAGAAGCTGCTACTACTTATGGTAAGCTAGGAGTTAAAGTCTGGATTTGTAAGGGAGAAATTCTTCCTGCAAAGAAGAAAGGGGATAAATAATCATGTTGATGCCTAAGAGAACAAAATATAGAAGACCTCATAGAGTTAAATATGAAGGTAAGGCTAAGGGCGGTAAGACAGTTGCTTTTGGTGACTACGGTTTAGTAGCTCTTGATGGTGCTTGGATCACTTCAAGACAGATTGAAGCAGCCCGTATCGCAATCAACCGTCATATGAACCGTGGTGGTAAGGTTTGGATTAGAATCTTCCCACACTTAGCAAAGACTAAGAAGCCTTTGGAAGTACGTATGGGTTCAGGTAAAGGTGCTCCAGAACAGTGGGTAGCTGTAGTTAAGAAAGGCCGCGTAATGTTCGAAGTTGGTCAGATTGATGAAGCAACTGCTCGTGAAGCATTAAGACTTGCTTCTCATAAGTTACCTGTCAGATGCAAGATTATTGGAAGAGGTGAGTAACTCATGAAAGTACAAGATATTAGAAGTATTGAAACAAAAGATCTACTTGTGAAAGTAGAAGAATTCAAAAAAGAGTTATTTAGTTTAAGATTTCAGCAGGCAACTGGTCAGCTTGAAAATACTGCTCGTATCAAAGAAGTAAGAAAATCAATCGCAAAGATCAAAACAGTTATTAGAGAAAGAGAACTTGAAAAGTAGGAGAGAGATTATGGAAAGAAATAACAGAAAAGTCTATACTGGCACAGTCATCTCTACTAAGATGGACAAAACTATAACTGTACTTGTTGAAACACATGTAAAGCATAAATTATACGGAAAGCGTATGAATTCATCAAAGAAATTCCATGCACATGATGAAAATAATGAAGCACGTGTTGGAGATACAGTAAAGATTATGGCAACAAGACCATTATCTGCAACAAAGCGTTTCCGTTTAGTAGAAATCGTAAAGAAAGCAGAAATTATCTAATACAGTCTGAAAGGAGGTCACTACTATGATCCAGAACGAAAGTAGATTAAAAGTTGCTGACAATACAGGCGCTAAAGAAGTTTTAGTTATCAGAAACCTTGGTGGTTCAAATAGAAAGACAAGTAGCATCGGTGATATCGTTGTTGCTACTGTAAAGCAAGCGGCTCCAGGCGGAACTGTAAAGAAGGGTGAAGTCGTTAAAGCTGTTATCGTTAGAACAAGATACGGTGTACAGCGTGAAAACGGTTCAGTAATCCGTTTCGATGATAACGCATGCGTAATCATTAAAGATGACAATACACCTAAGGGTACACGTATCTTTGGCCCAGTCGCTAGAGAGTTAAGAGATGCTGATTTCATGAAAATCGTATCATTAGCTCCTGAAGTATTATAGGAGGAACGAAAGATATGAAATTACGTGTAGGTGATACAGTACAGGTCATTGCAGGCAGCGAAAAAGGCAAGACTGGCGAAATTCTTGCAATTAAAGGTAATAGAGTTGTCGTTGAAGGTGTTAAGAAGGTAACAAAGCATGTTAAACCTTCTCAGGCAGATCCTGAAGGCGGAATTATTACTGTAGAAGCTCCAATCGATGCTTCTAATGTTGCTTACTATGATACAAAAGCTAAGGAAATCGTTAAACTTGGCTATAAAATTGAAGATGGTAAAAAAGTACGTGTTAATAAGAAAACAGGTGCTGTAATCGAAAATAAGAAGAAATAAGGGGAAGGAGGATAATACATGAACCGTTTACAGGAACGTTATACAAACGAAATCACAAAGAACTTAATGAAGAAGTTCGGTTATGAATCTACAATGCAGATTCCTAAAATGGAAAAGATTGTTATTAATATCGGTGTTGGTGATGCAGTCAACAATTCTAAATTCTTAGAAGAAGCTGTAGAAGAATTGACATTAATCTCAGGTCAGAAGCCAATCGTTACAACTGCTAAGAAATCAATCGCTGGTTTCAAGGTACGTGAAGGTCAGGCTATCGGATGTAAAGTCACTTTACGTGGTGAAAGAATGTATGAATTCTTAGATAAGTTAGTAAGTATTTCACTTCCTCGTGTAAGAGACTTCAGAGGAGTACCTAAGAATTCATTTGATGGAAGAGGTAACTACACTTTAGGTGTTAAAGAACAGTTAATCTTCCCTGAAATTGATTTCGATAAGGTTGCAAAGTTAAGAGGTATGGATATCGTATTTGTTACTACTGCAAAGACTGACGAAGAAGGTCGCGCTTTATTAACAGAACTTGGCATGCCTTTTGCTAAATAATTAGGAGGACAGAATTATGGCAAAAACATCAATGAAAGTTAAACAGCAACGTCCTCAGAAATACAAAGTTCGCGAATATACTAGATGCGAACGTTGTGGACGCCCACATTCAGTTATTAGAAAATTCAAGTTATGCCGTATTTGCTTCAGAGAATTAGCTTATAAAGGTGAAATTCCTGGTGTTAAGAAGGCAAGCTGGTAATTTATAAGTCACATACGGAAGGAGGACATATAAATGGTTACAACAGATCCAATTGCAGATATGTTAACTAGAATTCGTAATGCGAATCAGCAGAAACATGAAACTGTTTCTATCCCTTACTCAAACCTAAAGAATGATTTAGCAAACATCTTAAAGAATGAAGGTTTTGTTACTGACTTCGTAGTAAATGAAGAAGGAAATCACAAGAATATTGTTATTACATTAAAATATAAAGGTAACGAAAGAGTTATCACTGGTTTAAAGAGAGTTTCTAAACCAGGCTTACGTCAGTATGCTAAAGTAAACGAAATTCCTAAAGTATTAAATGGTTTAGGTATCGTAGTATTATCTACTTCTCAAGGACTTATGACTGATAAAGAAGCAAGAGCTAAGAATATCGGTGGAGAAGTATTAGCTTATATCTGGTAATAAAATTATTTAGGAGGTCAAACAATGTCTCGTATTGGTAAAAAGATTATTATCGTACCTGAAGGTGTAAACGTAGACGTTGCTGCTGATAACACTGTCACTGTTACAGGTCCTAAGGGAACTCTTACTAGACAGTTCTCTAACTTAATTACTATCGAAGTTAATGGTAATGAAATTGAATGTAAGAGACACAGTGAAGAAAAAGCAAACAAGCAGTTACATGGTACAACTAGAGCTTTAATTGCAAACATGATCGAAGGCGTTAAAGATGGTTTCTCTAAGAAACTTGAAATCGTTGGTATCGGTTATAGAGCTCAGATGCAGGGTAATAAATTAGTAATGAATATTGGTTATTCACACCCAGTAGAAGTTGAAATCGAAGAAGGTGTGAAAGTTGAATGTCCATCAGCTACTGAAATCACAGTATCTGGTATCTCTAAAGAAAGAGTTGGACATGTCGCTTCAGTAATCAGAGCTTGGAAGAAGCCTGAACCTTATAAGGGTAAAGGTATTAAATATTCTGATGAACATATCATCAGAAAAGAAGGTAAAACTGCTGGTAAGAAGTAGTTATAAACTAAGGAGGAAAATCGAATCATGGCAAAGAATGAATCACGTAACGTTATCCGTTTAAGACGTCATGCTAGAGTTCGTAATAAGATTTCTGGAACTCCAGAAAGACCACGTCTTAATGTGTTCCGTTCAAACTCTCATATTCATGCACAGATCATCGATGACACTAAGGGTGTAACTCTTGTATCAGCATCTTCTGTAGACATGAAGTTAGAAAATGGTTCAAACATTGAAGCAGCTGCTGCTGTTGGTGCAGAAATCGCTAAGAGAGCACTTGCTAAAAATATTGATGTAGTAGTATTCGACCGTGGTGGTTATATCTATCATGGTAGAGTAAAGGCACTTGCAGAAGCTGCAAGAGAAGCTGGATTAAAATTCTAAGAGGGAGGTCAAATAATGGAAGAACGTAAACCTAGAGAAAATTCTAGAGAAAACTCTAGAAGAGGCAATAACCCTAGAAGAAACAGAAAAAACAACAGAAGACAGAGAGCTCCTAAGGAATTCGAAACTAGAGTTGTTACTATCAACCGTGTTACTAAAGTTGTTAAGGGTGGACGTAAAATGCGTTTCGCTGCTTTAGTAGTAATTGGTGATAGAAAGGGTCGTGTTGGTTTCGGTACAGGTAAAGCTAACGAAGTACCTGATGCAATTAGAAAAGCTGAAGAAGCTGCTAAGAGAAACCTTATCACTGTTCCATCAATTAATGGTACAATCCCTCATGAAATTACAGGTAACTTCAAATCTGGTTCAGTATTCTTAAGACCAGCTGCAAAAGGTACTGGTATCATCGCTGGTGGACCTGTCCGTGCAGTAGTTGAATTAGCAGGTTACTCTGATATCTTATCTAAGTCACTTGGATCAAGAACTCCAATTAACATGGTAAGAGCAACAATCGAAGGTTTAGCATCATTAAAGACTGCTGAACAGGTAGCAGAATTAAGAGACATCACAGTCGAAAAGATTTATGGATAGGAGGAGCGTAAAAATGGCAGAAAATAAAAAAGTTGTGATTACGCTTGTAAAAAGCCCTATTGGTGGTAAAGAAAACCAGAAGGCTACTCTTAAAGCGTTAGGATTAAACAAAATGCATGCTTCTGTTGAAAAGTATGAAACAGAAACAATCAAAGGCATGATCAACGCAGTAAGACACCTAGTAAAAGTTGAAGACAAGTAGGAGGTGTAAACAATGAAATTACATGAACTCAAATACAATGACGGCGCACGTCGTAACAGAAATCGTGTAGGTCGTGGTACAAGCTCTGGTAATGGTAAGACATCTGGTAGAGGTCAGAAAGGTCAGGGCGCTAGATCTGGTGGAGGTAAGAAACCAGGATTTGAAGGTGGACAGACTCCATTATTCATGCGCTTACCAAAGCGTGGCTTCACTAATCATAATGCTAAGGAATATGCAATCATCAACGTTGAAGACTTAAATAAGTTCGAAAATGGTGCTGTTGTAGATTTAGAAGCAGTTATGGAAGCTAAGCTAGTTAAGAAAGCATTAGACGGTTTAAAAGTCTTAGGCAGAGGCGAATTAAATGTTGCTTTAACAGTAAAGGCTAGCAAATTCTCAAAATCAGCTGTAAAGGCAATTGAAGCTGCAGGTGGAAAAACTGAGGTGATCTAAGATGCTAAACTTTTTTAAAGAAGTATTTAAAAAAGGTGAATTGCGTCGTAAGGTCGTCTTTACACTAGGTATACTATTCGTATTCCGTTTAGGAGCAGGCATTGTGATTCCTTATATTGATACAAGTGCAATCACAAGCGCTGCTACTTCTTCAGGAATCTTCGGAATTATGAATATGCTTGGTGGAGGAACATTGGAGAAATTCTCATTATTTTCTTTGGGGGTTTCTCCTTATATTACATCTTCTATTATTATTGAGTTATTATCTATGGATGTTATCCCAGCTTTAGCTCAGTGGAATAAAGAAGGTAATACAGGTAAAAAGAAAAAGGATAAAGTAACTCGTGTGTTAACGCTTGCATTAGCAATAATTCAAGGTGGGTCATTGACATATGCATTCGATAAGGGTTATAGTATTCTAGCGAGTAGTTCTATTTGGACATATGTTTATGTAGTTATAGTTATGGCTGCAGGTTCTATGTTCACAATGTGGTTAGGTGATCAGATTACTATTAAAGGTGTAGGTAATGGTACTTCACTATTGATCTTCACTGGTATCGTCGCTAACCTTCCAAATAGTTTTATCTCGTCTTTTAAATCAATGGTTACATTCGGAAGTGCTTATAAGACTGCAACAAGCTTAGCTTGGTACATCTTATTTGTTATCGTATATTTAGCCATTGTCGTGTTTGTTGTATTTGAAGAAGGAGCAATTAGAAAAATTCCTATTATCTATGCAACAAATACACAGACAGTCATGCATACTAAAGAATCTACTAATCTTCCAATTAAGATTAATAGTTCTTCAGTTATTCCAGTTATCTTTGCTGCATCAGTTTTAGCAGCACCAAGAACAATCATCAGTTTCATGAAGTCTACTTCTACAACTCAGATGATTGACAATATCTTGAATTATCAGAAACCTATAGGATTCGTTCTCTATATCGTTATGATTATTCTATTCACATTCTTCTATTCTAATTTACAGATTGACGCTAAGAAGATTAGTGAAGATTTAAAGAAGAGTGGTGGCGCAATTCCTGGTGTTCGTACTGGTGATGATACAAAGAAATATATTGGAACTGTCTTAAATCGTGTAACTGTGGTAGGATCTTTATTCCTAGCAATCATTGCATCTATTCCAATCATCGCTCCAGAAATCTGGAAGATGACATCAAATAATGCATTGTCTCTAGGGGGTACAGGATTGATTATCGTAACAGGAGTTGCGTTAGAAACTGTAAGAGCAATAAAAAGTATGTTGACAAGAAGAGAATATCATGGTTATATAAGAAAGTAGCAATTAGAAGGAGGAATAGAATTTGAATATTATTCTTATGGGCCCTCCTGGGGCAGGCAAAGGGACTCAGGCTAAAAAATTAGTGGAGGAGTACGGCTTGTACCAGATCTCAACTGGTGACCTTTTTAGAAAAGCTTTAAAGGAAAAAACAAAGTTCGGGGTAATTGCTAGTTATTTTATTCAATTTGGGCATCTTGTTCCAGATGAATACACAGTTGAAATGGTAAGGGAATTCTTAAAGGAAAATATTGATTCTTTTAAGAACGGTTTTATTCTTGATGGTTTCCCAAGAACTATCATTCAGGCTAGAGAACTAGAAAGTATCGCGAAAGAATTTGGCTTTGATATTGATGCTGTCATCAATATTGATGTGCCATCTGAAAAGTTAATCAAGAGACTTTCAGGTCGTAGAACTTGTAAGGATTGTGGAACCACTTATCATGTCGTTTTCAATCCACCAAAAACTGAAGGCGTATGCGACAAGTGTGGTGGAGAACTCTATCAGCGTCCTGATGAGAGCGAAGAAGCTGTACAGGTTAGACTTGATACTTATGAAAAGCAGACTAGACCACTTATTGACTATTATACAATGAAGGGCGAATTAACTAACGTTAATGGCGACCAGTCTATGGATGCTGTTTATGCAGATATCAAGAAAAATCTGGAGGCCAAATAATGATTACAATCAAGGATGAACGTGAAATTGACCTAATGAGACATGCTGGTCATGTTGTAGGTCTAGTTCATCAGGAACTCGCTAAATGGCTTAAACCGGGTTTAACAACAGAACAGGTATCTGATTTCTGTGAAAAGATTATAAGAAAGAATGGTTGTACACCATCTTTCTTAAATCTTTATAATTTTCCTGGTGCTGTTTGCACGTCTGTAAATGATGTTGTCGTTCATGGCATTCCCAATGGTTATGTACTTAAAGATGGAGATATTATCTCTGTGGATGTAGGTGCATGCTGGAAAGGTTATCATGGGGACTCTGCGTGGACATTTGCGATTGGCAATGTATCTCCGCAGGCAAAACATCTTATGGAAGTATGTGAACAGTCGCTTTATGCTGGTTTAGAACAAGTTAAACCAGGTAACAGAGTTTCTGATATTTCACATGCTGTTCAGACTTACCTTGAAAGTCATGGCTGCTCAACGCCTAGAGACTATACAGGACATGGCATTGGCACAGAGGTTCATGAAGATCCTAGCATTCCTAACTGGGGTGAACCAGGCAGAGGACCAAAATTAAGAAAAGGTATGTGTATTGCAGTTGAACCTATGGCGCATTTAGGCAAAGCCGAGGTTAAAGTAATGGATGATAATTGGACAGTTAAGACTGCAGACCATTCATTAGCTGCACATTATGAACATACTGTAGCTATCACTGAAGATGGCTATGAAATCATGACAAAGGTACATAAGGAGTTGATCGATTTTGGCAAAGAAGAAAGATGACGTAATTGAAGTCCAGGCAACGGTCGTAGAAACATTACCAAACGCAATGTTTAAAGTCCAGCTGGATAATGGAGTAGTTATTTTAGCTCACGTTTCTGGTAAAATCCGTATGAATTACATTCGCATTTTACCAGGGGACAAAGTAACAGTAGAAATTTCTCCATATGATTTAACACGTGGGCGAATCACATTTAGACACAAATAGATCTTCCCAAAGGAGGCAGACACAAGATGAAAGTAAGACCATCTGTAAAACCAATCTGCGACAAGTGCAGAGTAATCAAGCGTAAGGGTAGAGTAATGGTAATCTGTGAAAACCCAAAGCATAAACAGAGACAAGGTTAATTATTTTTAGGAGGAACAATAGACAATGGCTCGTATAGCTGGTATTGATATCCCACGCGATAAGCGTGTGGTAGTTTCTTTAACTTATATCTATGGTATTGGTCCAACAACAGCTAAGAAAATCTTAGCAGCTGCTGGCGTTTCTGAAGATGTTAGAGTAAAGGATCTTACAGAAGAAGAAGAAACAAAAATTCGTAAAGAAGTTGAACATATTAAAACTGAAGGTGACCTTCGTAGAGAAACTCAGTTAAACATTAAGAGATTAATGGAAATTGGTTGCTACAGAGGGCTTCGCCATCGTAAAGGACTTCCAGTACGTGGACAGAGAACTAAGACTAACGCTAGAACGCGTAAAGGTAAAGCTACTCCAATTGCTGGAAAGAAGAAGTAGTAGGAGGCAGAACAAATGGCAAAACAAGTTGTACGTGGTAAAAAACGTGTAAAGAAGAATATAGCAAAAGGTATTGCTCATGTTCATTCAACATTCAACAATACAATCGTAACAGTTGCTGATGAACACGGTAACGTTATTAGCTGGTCAAGCGCTGGTGCTCTTGGATTCAAAGGTTCAAGAAAATCTACTCCATATGCTGCTCAGATGGCTGCTGAAGCTGCTGCAAAGGCATCTATGGATCATGGTATGAAATCTGTTGAAGTATGTGTAAAAGGTCCTGGTCCAGGACGTGAAGCTGCTGTTAGAGCTCTTTCAGCTGCTGGTTTAGAAGTAACTGCAATCACTGACGTTACTCCAATCCCACATAACGGATGTCGTCCACCAAAACGTCCTCGTGGATAATTTGATTTATATTACATTTATATAAAATAAATATCTCAAAGAGGAGGGAAACAATGCAAAAGTTTGAAAAAGCAAATTTCACTGTTGATACATACAATGAAGATGAAAATTATGGTAAGTTTATCATCGAACCTTTAGAAAGAGGTTTTGGTACTACTTTAGGTAACTCTTTAAGAAGAGTATTATTATCATCTATGCCAGGGGCTGCAGTATTTGCAGTAAAAATCAATGGCGCTATTCATGAATTCTCAGCAGTTGATGGTGTCTTAGAAGATGTTACAGCTATTATCTTAAATATTAAGAAATTAGTATTTGAATTAGATTCTGATGAAGATGTAACAATGGTTATTGATGTCACTGGTCCAGCTACTGTAACTGGTGCAGACATTCAATGTCCTTCTGAAGTTAAGATGATTTCTAATGATTTAGTAATTGCTCATGTTGCTGAAGGTCAGCATTTCTATATGGAAATGTATGCTCATAAAGATAGAGGTTACATGAGTGCAGATCAGAATAAGAAGTTCGTTAACAGTGTTGACGTAATTCCTACTGATTCTATCTTCTCTCCTGTTGTTAATGTAGCATATTTAGTTGAACCAACTCGTGTTGGTCAGTCAGCAAAGTATGATCAGTTAACTATGGAGATTACAACTGATGGTTCAATTAAACCTCATGAAGTTCTTGCAATTGCTGCAAAAGTATTAGTTGAACATTTAAATATGTTCGTTGAATTAACTGATCAGGCAATGAATATGGACGTTATGAGTGAAGTACAGCAAGATACAGGTAACAAGGTTCTTGATATGACTATTGAAGAACTTGACCTTTCTGTACGTTCATACAACTGCTTAAAGAGAGCAGGAATTCAGACTGTTCAAGAATTAGCTTCTAAGACTGAAGACGATATGATTAAGGTTCGTAACCTTGGTAAGAAGTCTTTAAAAGAAGTTAAAGAAAAATTAAATGAATTAGGTCTTGGTTTTAAACCAATGGACTAAGTTTGTGGAAGGAGTACACTAATGGCAAACAATAGAAAATTAGGCCGTGTATCTAGTCATAGAAAAGCTATGTTACGTAACTTAGCTACTGATGTCATCATGCATGGTAAGATTGAAACAACTGCTACTCGTGCTAAAGAAGTACGTAAAGTCGTTGATAAATTAATCACTCTTGGTATTAGAGGAGATCTTCATGCTAGAAGACAGGCTGCTGCTATTCTTCAGAATGTAGTAGATCCAGCAACTGGAAAGACAGCTGTACAGGTTCTATTTGATGATGTTGCACCTAAGTTCAAAGGTAAGAACGGTGGTTATACTAGAGTTATCAAAACTTATAACCGTAAAGGTGACAATGCCCCAATGGCAATCATCGGATTATTCTAATCACAAAACCCCTATGGTTTCATAGGGGTTTTTATTTTCCTCTATTTTGTAAATGGTATTCACAAAATCATAAAATGTAAGTGCTTCTCTTTGTCAACTAGGTTTAAAGTAGTTTTTAAATCATTGTTTATGAGTAAATATAAGACTATGATGAACTCGTAAAGAAAAGAGGAGGAAGCAATTATGAATATAGATGTTAAAAAGATTTTAGATCAGGCAAAGGACTCATATGATCGTTATTTCAAGGATGCACCAAAATTACCAGAAAACCATGGACAGGATGTAGTCTTTGATAAAGAAAAGATGAAGGAAATCATCAATAAAAAAGTAAATCAGCTTGAAGGACATGTTAATAACTTAAATACACTTAAGAAAGAACTTGAAGGTGAATCTGCAATGGTTCTTAATAACACATTCTCTAAAGATAAAGAAGAATATACTAAGACAACTGTTAACCAGATGCTTAAAGATTATGAAGAAGAAAGAAAAAGAATTGATGATTTAGAAAAGAAGCTTGATGAAATCAAGAAATAATGGAGGAAATAATTATGAACACTAACAAAATTATTGAAAAAGCAAAAGAATCTTATGATCGTTACTTTAAAGATGCACCAGTTTTCCCAGAAAATCATGAACAAGATGTAGTTTGTAATGCAGAAGAAATCGAAAAAATCATTGATAAAAAGAAAGCTCAGTTGGATGGCCACGTAGAAAACCTTAATGCATTAAAGAAAGAAATCGAAGTTACAGCAACTGATAAATTAAATAAGACATTTACTGATGATGCTGCTGAATATGCAAAGAAAGCTGTTAATCAGATGTTGGCTGATTATGAAGAAGAAACTAACAGAATTGCAGATTTAAAGAAAAAATTAGCTGCTCTTAAGAAATAATACCAGATGAATTCTGGTATTTTTTCATACTCAAAATTCATTCACACAATTTTACATTGTAAGGGAATTCATTTGTATACGTTGTTTACAATTAAAAAAATGATGTTGTCATCTAGTAAATTCTTGATTATGATACAACTGTAATCGGAAAGGAGGGAGTCACTAGTATGAAATCAAACATAAAAAGCCTTCAGCAAGCTTCTTATACATATTCCACTGACCCTCGACAAGTCAGCAAAAAGCGTCCAAAACCTTCAGTAAATCAAACTCCCACTTCCGATCACTATAATATATCTTTGCATATATTATCCACTCAGTTGAAGTGTGATGACAAAGATGAGCTTTATAAGAAGGCTATTAGTAAAGCAAAAGATTCATTCAATCGTTATTTTAATGATCAGAAACATTTAAAAGACATTGATAAGAATAACGATATACTTATCAATGTAGAAAAACTAGAGAAAACATATGATAAAAAGAAGAATCAATTAATAGGTCATATGGAAAATCTAGAAGCAATAAAAAAAGAACTAAATGAACGTGCTAAAAACAGCATAGGACATTACTTCTCAAAAGAAAAAAATCAATACTATATGGATGAAGTCGATCATCTTTATTCTAGCTATCAAGAAGAACAAAGACGACTAAAAGAATTTAAACAAAAGATAGATGACTTAAAGAAAACAGCCTAAAAGCTGTTTTCTTTGCGTTTTAGGCCTCTTTTCACTATAATGAGCGATAGAGGTGAAAACTATGATCATTCATCAAATTGAACAAACACATTTCAGTGATTCTGAAGCACTCATTGTCCAATTTATTTTAAATAAAGGTATGGATATCAAAAATATGACTACTAAAGAGATTGCTGAAGCAACTTTTACTAGCCCTTCACTATTAATACGTATCGCAAAGAAAATGGGTTATGATGGCTGGAATCAATTCAAAAAAGCATTTTTAGAAGAATTAGAGTACATGTATGCATCTCAGGATATTGATGCATCTATTCCTTTTCTTATAAGTGATGATATTTCTGTTATATCAAATAATATATTTAAGCTACATGAAGAGACAATAGAAGATACAAAACACTTGATGAAACATGATGATCTCATGAATGCTTTAAAACTCTTAAGAGATGCCAAGTATATTGATATATATACAAGACCTAATAAACAACATTTGGCTCAATCTTTTGCCCAGAAGATGTATTCTATTCAAGAACGTGTCGATACCGTTATGATATCTGGTAATGACCTAGTTCAAGCATCCATGAGTGGTCCTGAACACTGTGCCATTATTATCTCTTATTCTGGTGAAACAACACATATAATCCATCTTGCGAAGAAACTAAAAAGTAAACATACACCAATTATTGCGATTACAAGTATTTCTAAAAGTACACTTGTTAAATTATCAGATGTGAGCTTAAGAATCTCATCAAGAGAAATGTTGAATACTAAGATTGGTGATTTTGCATCCACTGAATCTATTACCTGTATATTAGATATTCTTTATAGCTGTTATTTCTCACTTAACTATAAAGAAAATCTTAACTATAAACTCAGTATTGCCGGGGAAATAGATGATCAGTACTCAGAATATGAATATATTGATGAAACAAAAATAAAATGATACACTTAGAACACGTGTTTTAATAATTAGGAGGCTAACTATGGCAAATGCGGTAGACATAAATAATCTAAGTTTTGAGTACGAAGAAGGTGCCAAAACAATTGATCAAATTTCTTTTTCAGTACCTAAAGGCAGCTATACAGTTGTATTAGGTCATAATGGTTCTGGTAAAAGTACGATTGCGAAATTAATTATTGGTTTACTTGAACCAAAAACAGGTGATATCACTGTAGATGGTATCCACTTAGATGAAGAACATCTCTATGATGTTAGAGAAAAGGTAGGTATTGTATTCCAAAATCCTGATAACCAGTTTATTGGTTCAACAGTCAGAGATGATATTGCCTTTGGTTTAGAGAACCTATGTGTTCCTACAGAAGATATGGAAGATATCATTCAGACATATGCGAAAAAAGTCAACATGACTGAATTCCTAGATCATGAACCTACAAAACTTTCAGGAGGACAGAAGCAGCGTGTCGCCATTGCAGGAATCCTTGCAATGCATCCATCTATTATTATTTTAGATGAAGCCACAAGTATGCTTGATCCTCGCGGTAAGATTGAAATCAACAATCTTGTTCATGAACTCAATCAAACACAGAATATGACTATTCTCTCTATTACTCATGATATAGAAGAAGCAGCTCTTTCAGATCATGTCATATTATTAGATAATGGTCATATTATTGATGAAGGAACTCCTGAAAAAGTATTAACACAAAAGGAAGAGTTAGAACGTATTGGCTTAGATGTACCATTTGCATATAAGATTTCTAAAAAACTTCATGATTCAGGCTATCCAATTAAACCAATCATAAATAAAGAAAAGCTGGTGAAAGAATTATGTCAATTGAATTTAAAAAAGTAAATTATATATATGGAGAAAACACTCCATTTTCATATATTGCCTTAAAGGATGTCTCTTTAAAAATCCCTCAGGGTTCCTTTACAGCTCTTATTGGTCATACTGGAAGTGGTAAATCTACTCTCATCCAGCATATCAATGCCTTGCTTTTACCATCTAATGGTGAAGTAGATATTGATGAATTTGTGATTCGTGCTGGAGAAAAACCAGAAGTTTTAAAACCATTAAGAAAAAAAGCTGGTTTAGTTTTCCAGTTTCCAGAATATCAGTTGTTTGAAGAAACAATCGAGAAAGATATTATCTTTGGTCCCACTAACTTCGGTATGTCTGAAGAAGAGGCGAAAGAACGTGCAGGTAAGGTATTAAAGCTTGTTGGCTTAGATGAATCATATCTTGAAAGATCACCATTTGAATTATCAGGTGGACAAAAAAGAAGAGTAGCCATTGCTGGAATACTTGCTATGGAACCAGATATTCTTGTCTTAGATGAACCAACAGCAGGTTTAGATCCACAAGGTGCTAAAGAAATGTTGGAATTATTTAAGAAGTTCCAAGAAAGTGGTAAGACAGTTATCATGGTCTCTCATGATATGAACCATGTATTACAATATTGTGATCATGTAGTAGTCATGAATCATGGTGAAGTTGAACGATATTGCGATGTAGATGAACTCTTTAGTGAAAGAGACTATCTTGAATCAATGAGTATTGATTTACCTGTTATTACTGATTTCATTCAAGAACTTAATATGGGTGGTTTCCATATCAACCCATCTATTAAAGATATAGATGAATTAGTTAACGCAATAGGAGGAGAATACAATGGATAGCATGATCATAGGACGTTATCTTCCTCTTAACTCTTTTATACATAAAAGAGACCCACGTTTAAAAATAGGTCTTCTTTTATTATTCTTAATTGCTGTATTTTTTGATGCAGGTTTTATTGGTTATGGTATTTTATCTGCCTATGTCATTTTATGTCTTCTTTTATCTAAGATTTCATTCAAGGATGTTATGAAGGCTATGAAGCCAATGATCTTCATGATGGCTTTTCTTGCCTTATTCAATCTCTTATTCTTACAGACTGGTTCTGTTGTATGTACTCTAGGACCTGTTAAAATCTATTCTGGAGCCCTAAAACAGACAGCCTATATTCTTATACGTTTAGTCTTAATTATCTCTATGACAACTCTTCTAACAGCTTGTACAAAGCCATTAGACTTAACACTAGGTCTAGAAAAACTCTTTGGACCACTTAAGAAGGTTGGTTTTCCAACTCATGAAATTGCGATGATGATCTCTATCGCTTTACGATTCATTCCTACATTATTAGAAGAAACACAAAGAATCATGAAAGCACAGGCCTCTAGAGGTGTAGACTTCCAGGAAGGCACATTTAAAGAGAAGGTTTCTGCCATTGTCTCTTTAATTATTCCATTATTTATCTCTGCCTTTATGCGTGCAGATGATCTCGCAAATGCTATGGAAAGTAGAAACTATAACCCAGAAGCAACAAGAACACGTTACCATCAGGTAAAGTGGGATTTAGGTGATACACTTTCTCTCATCTTTTCACTTATTGTTGTAACAGGTGTTGTAGTATTGAGCTTTATACTATGAGAATAAAATGTTTAGTGACTTATGATGGTACACACTTCTATGGCTGGCAGATCCAGCCAGATAAACGTACAGTACAAGAAGAAATACAAAAAGCCATTTATAAGATCACTCATGAAGAAGTCACAATTCACTCATCAGGAAGAACAGATGCAGGTGTCCATGCAGTAGGGCAGGTATTTCATTTTGATATCAATAAAGAAATACCTGAAAAGCAATGGATCCGTGCCTTAAACAATTTCCTTCCTGATGATATCTATATTAAGGATTCATTCATAGTTGATGAATCTTTTCATGCACGCTATAGTGCAAAAAAGAAAGAATATCGTTATCTTGTTTCTACAAAACCTTATAACCCAATAGAGAGACTCTATGTCTATCAGCACAATCGTCCATTAGATATAGAGGCTATGAGGGAGTGTGCAAAGATTTTTTTAGGAGAACATGATTTTGCCTCATTTTGTGTCTTTAATGGTTTAGGAGATACAATCCGTGTTATAGAAACAATTGATATACAAGAAGAAGATGGTATTGTCACAATGAGATTTGTAGGAAATGGATTCCGTCGCTATATGGTCCGTTTAATCTCTGGTGCACTTATTCAAGTAGGATCCCATTGGCGTACAAAAGAATTTGTAGAAGACTTGCTTAACTCTAAAGGAAAGAAAAAATGTTTATTTAAGGCCAAACCAGAAGGTCTTTACTTACAGGAAGTGTATTATGAAGAAGATGATTAACTATCATACCCACACATATCGCTGTGGACATGCAGTAGGAAATGAATATGAAATGATAGAAGCAGCATTACATGAAGGCTATCAAGAAATAGGCATGAGCTGTCATATCGCTTTACCTCATTACCGTTCTCATCTTCTTCATTCACTTCCTTCAATTCGTTCTATTCAAGGTCTCAAATCATGTATAGGTGCTTTTTTAAGAAATGGTCCTAAGATGCGTATGCCTTATGATGAAAAAGAAGATTATCTAGATGCGCTTAACAACTGTCAGAAGCATTTCCACTATATCAAGATATATAAGGGATTTGAGGCAGAATACTTTAAAGACTACCTAGATTACTATCAGAACTTATTAAGCTCTGGAGAAGTCGATTATTTGATTCTAGGACATCATTTCCATAAACATAGCATCCATGACTGTTACTATGGAAGGAAGAACCTTACAAAAAAAGATTTACTAAATTATGTAGAAGAATTAGAAAAAGCAATGGATACAGGACTATTCACTTACATTGCCCATCCAGATCTCTTTTTAATGGGATATGGAAAAATAGACGATGTCAGCAAAGAAGTCATCTTACGTATATGTAAGAAGGCAAAAGCTACAAACACCCCTCTAGAACTTAATGCAGGAGGCGTACGTAAAGGTGAAGTGAATATGAATGGGAAGGATGTTTATCCTTATGCTAATGCCTATTTCTTTCAGATTGCCTCTATGATAGGCAATGATATTATTCTTGGATTAGATGCTCATTCACCTGAACAACTCAGCTGTGAGATGTATCATTACCTAGAAAAACTAGCTAAAGAATACCATCTTCATGTTCTTGATCACATCGAATTCAAGAAAGGAAAACAATAGAAAAATTCAAGAGAATTTTTCCTTTAATCATTGACAAAAGTGCGAGTGTTGCTATAATAAGATTGTTCTGTTCAAGGGGTATTACACCTTGATACAAGAATGCATGAGTTTGTTTGTTCAGGAAACAGTCTGACCCTTATCAACGGACAATACGTTTCCCTGGATAAAATCATTTTAAAAAGACCCCGGTAAGGTTATTTTAAAAGGAGAAAAAAGAATGAGACAAACAACAATGGCTAAAGAAGCCACAATTGAAAGAAAATGGTATGTTGTAGATGCAACTGGTCTTACATTAGGTCGTTTAGCATCTCAGGTTGCTACAGTATTAAGAGGTAAGAACAAGCCTACTTATACTCCACATGTAGACACTGGTGACTATGTAGTTATCATCAATGCAGAAAAAGTAGTAATGACAGGTAAGAAGTTAGACAAGGTGAAGTACTATCACCATTCTGGATTCTTAGGTGGTTTAAAAGTTAAAACTGCTAGACAGTTCCAGGAACAGAATCCAACTGGATTCGTAGAAACTGCCATCAAAGGTATGCTTCCACACAACACTCTTGGCAGACAGCAGGCTAAGAAATTATTTGTTTATGCTGGTAGTGAACATCCACATGCTGCTCAGAAACCAGTAGAATTAAAGTTAAAGTAGGAGGAAGAATAAATGGCAAACGTACAGTACAGAGGAACAGGTCGTAGAAAATCTTCAGTAGCTCGTGTTATCTTAACACCAGGTACTGGTAAATGCGAAATCAACGGTAAGGCTGCTAAGGAATACCTTCCTTCAGACGTATTATTAATGATCGTTGACCAGCCATTAGAATTAACTGGTACAAAGGATAAGTTCGATGTAAAAGTTAATGTTAATGGTGGAGGTATCTCAGGTCAGGCTGGTGCTATCCGTCATGGTATCGCAAGAGCTTTACTTGAAGCTGGTTCTGATTACAGACCAACATTAAAGGCAGCTGGCTTATTAACTCGTGATTCAAGAGTTAAAGAACGTAAGAAATACGGTCTTAAAAAAGCAAGACGTGCTCCACAGTTCTCAAAGAGATAATATTATTTATCACTTATTACAAGAGACATTCAAGAACTCCCTTTTGGGAGTTTTTGTTTTACCTTAAAATAGAGTTTTGAACTTTGCCAGACACTGTCTAACAAAACATATTAAATGTTTCTCAGATAAAAAGGTAGTTTACATCTCTTTCCTAAATCGCTACAATAGAGAATCGAGGTATTCACCTCTTATATCTTATGTAAAGGAAAAGGGAAAATGGGGATTTATTTCATTGTATGTCCGTTAGTATTTCTAGCGGGCTTTGTAGATTCAATTGCAGGTGGGGGAGGTCTGATTTCACTTCCAGCCTATATGTTTGCAGGAATACCAGTACACGCCGCAATTGCGACAAATAAGCTATCATCTTCAACAGGCACTGTTGTATCGACTGCAAGACTTATTAAGAATAAGAAAGTAGATTGGGGATTTGTACCAGGAACAGTCATTGGCGCACTCATTGGTTCTGTCGCAGGTGCAAATCTTACACTCATTATGAGTGATTCAATTTTAAAGATGGTATTAGTTGTTCTTTTACCAGTTGTCGCAATCTGTGTATTAAAAGATAAGAATATGGATGTAGAAGTTCCAGTGGGAATGACAAAGACTAAACAATATTTGATTGCGATTGTATGCTCATTTGTGATTGGCTGCTATGATGGATTCTATGGTCCAGGAACAGGTACATTCTTATTACTTGTATTTACTAAGTTTGCGAAGATGCCAATAGACAAGGCGACAGGAAATGTAAAGGTAGTAAATCTATCTTCAAACATTTCAGCATTAGTCACATTTATCTTAGCAGGTAAGATTCTATGGGGATTAGGACTTGCTGCTTCATGTTTTAGTATTGCAGGACATTATGTAGGTGCTGGAATGGTTGTGAATAACGGTTCTAAGATTATTAAACCATTAATTCCAATTGTATTAGTATTATTAATGATTAAAGTTGTATCAGGAATATAGTATTAAAAGGACTGAACCCAATAATGGATTCAGTCCTTAATATATGTTTTCTTATTGAGCATTTTTTACTTTAAAAGAAAAACACTTAAATGCAAGATTACAGTTCATCAAGGATAGGCAGCACTTTGGTAGGAAGTCAACCAACAGACAGAAGGCAAAAACAATTATGATAAACGTCATTTCTTAGATGTGGAACATCCTGATGTTGATTTTAAATGCATCAAAGCCAAAGACATTCAACGCAATCCTGAACTTAAGAAAAAATACCGACCATATCAAGAACAGTGTCGGAATGCTTTTATTCAAGCAGGATATGACCCTGAAATAACGGCAAGTGTATATGATGGTTTTATCTCAAATATCGACCTGGAATGGTTATTCAATTGTGTTTGTACATTCTTTAAACCGGATGTCAATCCTATCGCCTATGAATACATGGAACATTCATTTGGCTGTTTTGACCCTGATAACGATGATAGGATCTTACCGACAATATGGCGCAGTCGTTTCGACATCATCGGTGACGGTGAACAGTGTGATCAACTTGAAAACTTAATCGAAAACTGTAATTTAACAAATGATAACCTTGCACTCATCCTGCAGACATTAAAATTAAAATAATGCTCTGCATATTCATCATCTGTTAAACGTGTAAAAAATGTGATACATGGTATTTTTTTTCTATGCGAAACCAGTAGAGAATCCCTCTCTTCATATGCATAAATATAATGTCACGTACTATATTGACCGTTTCATAAGATGATGTGCTTATTTCTAAGCGACGATTGTAAAGTAATCAATTTTAAAATTTAATCTTAACGTAATCTTTAACTAGAATCCATTTTTGAAAATCAGTAATCTTTTAAAAGAAAATACTGATTATCAGACACAAAATTGTTTTCACAAATAGTGCTAAGTAGATTGTTTAAGGCTTTATAATTTTTTGAGAATATTATAAAATATGATAAATAATAAGGAGGAGCAATGATGATTACTATTAGAATCGCAACAGTAGAGGATGCAGAGTCTATCCAGAAGATTTATGCACCTTATGTCCTTAATACAACTATCACATTTGAATTAGAACCACCGACAGTCAAAGAAATGGCAGATCGTATCAGTCATACTTTAGAAAAATATCCATATCTAGTCGCAGTAGAAGAGGGAGAAGTGATAGGATATGCCTATGCAGGGACATTGTATGATCGTCGCGCCTATGATCATTCTGCAGAATTATCTATTTATATCGATGATAAAAAGCGTCATAAAGGAATAGGTCATCTTCTTTATAATGCTTTGATTAACTATCTTACAAGAATGAATATTACGAATCTTTATGGATGTATCACTTATCCAAATGATGCAAGTATCGCTTTTCATGAAAAATACGGTTTTAAAGAAGCTGCTCATTTCCATGAATGTGGCTATAAGTTTGATCAGTGGCTAGATGTAGTTTATCTAGAAAAGAGATTAGATAAAACGACTGAGCCCTTCATACCTTTTAAAGAACTATGTTAATAAGAGAATCATTAGAAAAATGTCCAATGAATCCTAATGAAAAAAGATTAGGACAGTACTTGATAGATCAGGGCATACAACTAGAAAATGCGACTGTAAGAACAGTCGCAAAGGAAGTATTTTTAGCCCCATCGTCAGTTGTCCGTTTTGTTCAGAAATTAGGATTTGAAGGATTCAATGATTTCAAAAAACAATATTTAGAAGAAATACGATACTTATCCACACACTTTCAGAAAATAGATAGTAATAGACCATTCTCCCAAAATGATAAGAATATAGTGATTGCGAATAAAGTAGGATTACTTTATGATGAAACGTTGCAGGATACGATTTCTTTACTCAATCATGATACACTTCAGGAAGCTATCAATCGTATTGAAAAGAAGGAACATATTGCGATTGTCGTATCAGGTGCCCAGAAGGGAATTGCGTATACCTTTAAAGAAAAGATGATGAAAATTGGTAAGAAGGTAGATATTTTTGATAGCATGGATGAAGCTTTTTATGAAGCATGTTATTGTACCAGCAATACATTATTTATTCTCATCAGCTATTCTGGTGAAACATCAAAATGTCTTTTTATCTGTCATAAATTAATTGAAAGAAAACTGTCTTTTATTACTATTACAACTTATGGGACTAACTCTCTTTCTAGTCAGTCAGACTGCTGTTTATATGTATCCACAAGAGAAAAATTAATTAATAATTTAGGTGCATTCTCTTTTAATCTTTCTTTACTTTATTTATTTGATGTTCTTTATTCAGGTTATTTTAATACAAGCTATGATGAACATTTAGAAAATAAAACAGTGACTTCTATGGAATGTGAAAACATATTTACAGACCATGGCAGAAAAACAGATAACCCAATCATCAAATAGAACAGTGTTCCTTAAAAACCTTAGAAATAAGGAACAAAAAGAGAACATTGTTGTTTTCGCTTACATTTTACTGTTTTCTTTATTTCTTTTACGTATAATGAGGTTGTCAAAGGAGGACGCAGCATGAATAAAGAAGGCGTAAAAATCGTTACTATTGGTGGAGGCAGCAGCTATACACCAGAATTAATGGAAGGGTTCATCAAGAGATATGATGAATTACCAATCAGAGAAATCTGGCTATGTGATATCGAAGAGGGTAAAGAAAAACTTGAAATCGTAGGAAAAATGGCACAGAGAATGTGGGATGCATCTCCTTATGATGTAAAAGTACATCTTACATTAGACCGTAGAGAAGCATTACCAGGAGCTGACTTCGTTACTACACAGTTCAGAGTAGGTTTATTAAATGCACGTATCAAGGATGAAAGAATTCCATTCTCTTATGGAATGTTAGGACAGGAAACAAATGGTGCGGGAGGAATGTTTAAGGCATTACGTACTATTCCAGTTATCTTAAGCATTGTAGAAGATATGAAGGAATTATGTCCTGATGCATGGTTAATCAACTTCACTAACCCAAGTGGAATGGTTACTGAATCAGTTATGAAATATGGTAAGTGGGATAAGGTTATTGGTTTATGTAACGTACCAGTAGGTGCTATGATGGATGAACCAAAAACAATCGGAAAAACATTGGATCAGTTAACTTATAAGTTTGCAGGTTTAAACCATTTCCATTGGCATAAAGTATTTGATGAACATGGTCATGAAGTGACTAAAGACATCATCAATGCAATGTATGAAGGTAAAGATATGGGTATCCCAGCTAATATTCATGATATCCCATTCTTTAAAGAACAGTTATTACGTATGAATATGATTCCTTGTGGATATCATAGATATTACTATCGTGAAGAAGAAATGTTAGCACACGGTTTAAAGGAATACAATGATCCAAATGTTGGAACAAGAGGTCAGCAGGTACAGCAGACTGAACATGAATTATTTGAATTATATAAGGATCCTAACCTAGATCATAAGCCAGAACAGCTTGCAAAACGTGGTGGTGCACATTACAGTGATGCAGCTTGTGAAACAATTGCATCTATTTATGCAAATAAGTTAAGTCATATCGTTGTAACTACTAAAAATAATGGTGCAGTACCTGATCTTCCAGTTGATTGTGCAGTAGAAGTATCTTCTTATATTGGAAGTACTGGTGCACGTCCAATCGCTTTTGGTCCATTAGAACCAGCAGAAAGAGGATGGGTACAGTGCATGAAGAACATGGAATTATGTGTTGAAGAAGCTGCTGTAACAGGTGATTATGGAACTCTATTACAGGCTTTCATAATCAACCCACAGATTGTAGCTGGTACTAAAGCGAAACGTATTATGGATGAATTATTAATCGCCCATAAGAAATACCTTCCTCAGTTTGCGGATACTATTGCAAGACTTGAAGAAGAAGGCGTAACTATCAAAGATGATGTTGCAAGAGAATTAACTGAAAAAGGATTATAATATGCTTAACAGGCTCTTATGAGCCCAATGGCATCAACTTAAGGATTTAAACATCCAAAAAGTTGATGCTTTTTTTAGTTTCGTAGAATAATATGAGGTTTCATTTGTGTTTGGATTTCTACCTCAAAAAAAAGCGCATAGACCCCCATAAAAAATCAGCCCATTTTTAAAAATTGTGTGTTAGAATATACTTGTATATTCTTAACTACGGGGCAACGGTCATGAGAGCAGACTGGTAACGTCTGTACTTTGGATTGTTCCTTCCATCAAGTCTGAAGCGATATGATGGCGGACTTTTCATGATTTTCTCCATTTCCCCGCGCCTTTGTTGCGCGGACACAAATATATAACCAAACTCAAATCCCCCAAAACTCTAGTGTGCATCTCGATATAATAGTATAATCAAAGAGAGGTGGT
>NZ_JACRWG010000019.1:0-36809 GCF_014306455.1 Catenibacterium faecis | reverse complement strand
CTAGAAAAGGAGTATGTATAATATAATTGATCAACCTAATCGGAATGATTGGTCAAGTGTATCGGAATTAATGATCAGGCTAAATCGGAATTATTGGTCAGCTACGCCAAAATAATCAAAAAGTAAACACACATGTTTAATTCCTTTAAAGGATATACATTATGTAATGGCATTCCAGCACAACACAGTTATATATACAAGTAAAGGTGAAATTACATGTACTGTCTCTTTTAATAAGATGGAAGAGTTACTCGGTACACAATTTTTTAAGATTCATAGAAGCTATACGATTAATAGAGAATATATTCGTTTATTTGGTCATGATTATGTAGAACTTACAACAGGTGAAAAGGTCCCAATGACTAAACGTAATCGTGCACAGCTTATTAACTCTTTAATGGACTGTACAAATATTCAGTCAGGTATTGATGATGATGCAAAAAAATAGGTTCTCACGCGAGAACCTATTTTTGTTTGTCTTCATAGTATTCAATTGTTGGTAAATCCCATCGATAATGGGCTGCAAGTACTCTAATAAGTACAACTATAATAAAGCCTAATATAACTGCAGTATTTGTTTCTCCATACTTTATGAATAAACATGTAATGATGGAACCAACGATGGAAGCAGATGCATAGATCTGTTTCACACATACCTGCGGTAATTCATTTGCGAGAACATCACGGATAATACCTCCACCTACACCTGTCATCACACCAAGGAAGGCAGGAAGAAATATTCCTGTATGAACTGCCATACCTGCATTCACTCCATCCATTGTGAATGCAGCAAGACCTAAAGTATCAAAGATAAATAATAATTGAGTTGTTAGAGATTCAATACTCTTTCTAGTTGTTTTCTTATGAAAATATAATATTAAAATTGTCAAGTTGGCAGTCACTAATGCAATGATTACAAAGATTGGATTTCTAAACATAACAGGGGGAGTGACACCAATCAGTACATCTCTGACCATCCCTCCACCAACTGCTGTACATAGTGCAAGAATATTTATACCAAACAAATCCATCTTTTTTTTACTCGCAACCATAACACCAGAAATTGCGAAAGCAATCGTGCCAATAATATCCATGACTAAATTAAATGTTGCATTCATATCTACTCCAATAAAAAAGCAGCCCTAAGGCTGCTAATAGAATTAACCAAGTCTGTTATAGTATTCGACGATTAGCTGTTCGTTGATTTCCTGATTTAATTCAGATCTTTCAGGAAGTCTAGTGAACTTACCAGTTCTCTTTTCAGCATCTACTTCAACGAAGCCAGGAACATGAGTCTGAGCTTCTAAAGCTGTCTTGATAACATCTAACTGCTGAGATTTTTCCTTAACAGTAATAACGTCACCAGGATTTACTTTACATGAAGGGATATCAGTCTTGATACCGTTTAATAAAATATGACCATGGTTTACTAACTGTCTAGCTGCTCTACGAGTAGTTGCAAATCCCATTCTATAAACTACGTTGTCTAATCTTGATTCAAGTAAGAATAAGAAGTTTGAACCAGTTACACCTTCCATCTTAGAAGCGCGGTTGAAAGTGTTGTGGAACTGCTTTTCGTTAATACCATACATATGTCTTACTTTCTGCTTTTCTGCTAACTGAAGACCATATTCAGTGCTCTTGTGTCTCTTCTGACCATGCTGACCTGGAGCATAAGGTCTCTTGTTTAATTCTTTTCCGTTTTCCAATACTGAGAAACCAAGTCTTCTAGACTTTTTCCAGATTGGGCCTGTATAACGTGCCATTGACGTTACCTCCTTATTGTTTTATTTGCATAAAACAATAACAATTCATAACTCACCCTGCGTATGTTCTTATTAAGCATTTCTCTTGCGGTAAGATACTTTGCATCCCTAAGTCAAGAACGTAGCTGCACGACTGTTATGTACCGCTATTCATTTTATTGCGAGTCTGATTATACTTAATAAAGTAGTGAAAGTCAAATAAAAGTTGATGAAAACTACATAAATTTCTTCAATTCTGCTTCATATACAGATTGAGTATGAGAATCAAAGAGAACCCATTCTACCAAATCAAAATCATTAGTATGTTCTTTTAAGAATTGAGATACTGTCTCGAGTGCAATATGCGCCGCTTTTTCAACCGGGAAATGATAGACACCAGTAGAAATAGAAGAGAAGGCAATCTTTCTAATACCATGCTCCATTGCAAGCTTCATAGAATTGTAATAGCAATTAGCCAGCAATTCTTCTTCATTATGACTTCCACCATACCATATTGGTCCCACGGTATGAATCACATAATCACAAGGAAGGTTATATGCTTTTGTAATTTTAGCTTCGCCTGTCTCACATCCATGAAGTGTTCTACATTCTTTAAGTAGTTCAGGCCCAGCAACCTTGTGGATTGCGCCATCTACGCCTCCACCACCTAAAAGAAGATTATTCGCTGCATTCACAATAGCCTCTACATCTGTCACTTTTGTGATATCACCTAGAATTGTTTTAATCATATATTACCTCTTTCTGCAAGCTTCTAGTATAAAAAATGGTCAGGGTAGCCTGCTTGATAATAAAATCAGAATCAGCTGGAATCCTAGTCTCAGAAAATACTTCACCTGATTCCTTTAAACCAGCACTTAAACTATAAGTTTTCTTATGGATATTCAGTCCAATATCAATTATACCACTACAAAAAAAGAATATCGGAATAATACCGATATTCTTATACATGATCTAACCAATGTACACGGAAGTAATAAATAAGTAAACCAATCATACAGATTACCCATGTAACTGGCCATCCTGCAAATACAATACCAATGTTATGAGTTAAAGGTACTGCAATCGCAAGATAAATCTGTCTTAAAAAGACAAAAGTACCTACCATGAAATACATAGGAATATTTGATAAACCAACACCTCTTAATGCACCAGATATAATCTGTATGACAGGTAATGTAAGATAACCTGCTGCGAATATTCGTGCCATTAAATAACCATATTTAATCACTTCGGGATCACTAGAGAAGATACCTACTAATTGTTCTCCAAATATATAAATAATAAGCACTCCCATAGTTGTTACTCCAAAAGTCATTGCCATTGTTGTACGAAGACCTTTCTTAACACGGTCTATGGCACGCGCACCAATGTTTTGTCCAGTAAAAGTCGTAATAGCCATCGCAAAGCTTTGAATTGGCAGCTGTAGGAACCCATCGATTTTAACATAAGAAGTATAACCAGCCACTGCATTTGCACCAAATGAATTAATATAAGATTGTACAATGACATTACTAAAAGATACAATGGACTGCTGAAGGGCAGTAGGGATTCCTATTTCAATAATCTTCTTTAAAATAGGCATATCGATAGAAATATCTTTAAACTCTACTTTATAGATTTCTTTAGAAAATACTAATTTGATCATAACAAGTAATGCACTGATTCCCTGGGCAATAAAAGTAGCCCATCCAGCACCGGCAACACCCATATGAAAATATAATACAAAAACAAAGTCTAAAATAATATTTATAATAGATGCAACAATTAAATAGTATAAAGGAGTTTTAGAATCACCTACAGCACGTAATATACCAGATCCCATATTATAAATACATACAAAAGAAATGCCACCAAAATAAATACGTAAATATAGAGAAGCAGGAGCCATGACTGAATCAGGAGAACCAATAAGAATTAAAATTTGTTTTGATAATCCGATACCTAGAATAGTGAATAATACACATAAAATAAGAGTTAAGGCAATTGAAGTATGAATTGCTTTTTTCATCTTATTTAAATGATTGCCACCAAAATATTGGGCAATGACTACTCCAGCACCTGTCGCAAGACCAGTAAAGAAACCAACAAGAGTATTAATGATTGGTGTAGACTGCCCAACTGCTGCAAGGGCACCTGAACTTACAAAGTTCCCTACAACATAGGAGTCTACAGTATTATAGAGCTGTTGAAATAAATTCCCCACTAACATTGGAATAGAAAACCAGAGGATGGCTTTCCATATCTTTCCATTAATTAAATCTGTACTTTCATTCATCTTTTACCCTCCCTAAACAATACAATCATATTCCTATTTTTAAGAAAGAGTAAAGATTTTCACAAAAAGAAATATACATATGTGTATTTTTTAATAGTGTTTCACGATTCCATAATGAAATGACTTGGAAAATATGATAAAATTATATCGATATGTAAGAGAGGGATGTTTTATGGATTATATGAAGAATTTTATAGAATATGTAGGAGTAAGAAACTTAATAATATTTGGAACTATTCTTGTAGCTTTGATTATTTTCATGATTGTATATCATTCAATTAAATTAAAGATATATCGTCAGGAAATATTGGACTTACAAAACCAGATCAATGGAATTAAAACACTACCATTACAATATAGATTAGGCCGTGTACAGTCTATTGCGAAAAATATGCCAGAAGTGGCTGAAGAATATGAACAATTCACA
This sequence comes from Catenibacterium faecis, assembly GCF_014306455.1. Taxonomy (NCBI): domain Bacteria; kingdom Bacillati; phylum Bacillota; class Erysipelotrichia; order Erysipelotrichales; family Coprobacillaceae; genus Catenibacterium; species Catenibacterium faecis. Next base: position 32,341 of record NZ_JACRWG010000019.1, on the reverse strand, counting down.
AAAGATTTTGAAAAGATTACTGAATTCCAAAAGAATGAATTAGGTGTTCTTGTGAATGAAGTGGATGAATCTTTATTTTATGGAAAGACCCATGGTATAAAGAAGAAGTTTGCGTTGATTCGTGAAATGACTCAGCGTTATGATCATGACGCTAAAGACCTTCTTGCACGTATTGAGAAGGTGACAGAAATAGAAAACATCCAGCGTGTAGAAATCATTAGAGTAAAAGGAAAATACCGTGAGGTAGGCAATGAGTATGAAAAGATTCGTGTTAAAGTAGAAGAATTTGTACCACATGCTTTAGAAATGTTTAAAGAATTAGATGATGATTTTGTGAAGCTTGAAACATTGATGAATAATCAGATGTTTGCGGATGCAAAGAATTTTACTGAAGAAATTGAAAATCGTATTGATAGTCTTCAAGAGAACTTAAAGGATCTTCCTTCTTATGTATATGTTGTATCTGACTTATTACCAAGTAAGATTGATAAGGTGGATGAATTGATTACTTCTTTAGAAGGTGATGAATATGCACTTGAAGAAATGAATATTGCAGCACGTCGTCAGGAAGTAGATAAACAGATGGAAGAATCTATTGCCCATGTAAAGAATGTTGATATCAAAGGTGCAGCAGAAGTGCTTGAACCATTAACTGGATTAATTGAAGAATTAGTGATTGATTTGGGTAAAGAACTTGATTCTTATAAGCAGTTTAAGGAAAAGTGGAGAGAAAGTTATAATGAACTTCAGAGATTGACAGATGTTTATCAAAATACAATGAAAGAATATCGTCGTTTGATTACTGAATTTGTGATTGATGAAGAAGAAGTTGTAATCAGTAAGAAGTATGAAGAATTTAAACAGATTCAAAAGGATGCCAATGATTTAATTGAACAGATGGAATCTGGACATTTCGCTTATGCAAATATGTTGGAACATGTAGAAAATCTATATGATCGAATGATGCAGCATGATGCTTATCTTGAAGAATTTAAAAAGCAGAAAGAAGATATTGATACTAAGAATCAGAAAACAGAAGAACTCTTAGAAAATATCAATATTGTCTTATTAGAAATTAAGTCAGAAATCAAGAATGAACATCTTCCTTTAGTAAATGATTCTTATCGTGATTATATTGCGGATTCTTATAATAAAGTAGAAGAAATTAAACGTTTTAAAGCCCATAAACCAGTTGTATTGAATGAGTTATGTGCCAAGGTAGAAGGGGCAAGAGATGTGATTTATAAGCTTTATGATAATGTACATAATATGATTGTAACTGCAGGTATGGTTGAAGATGCAATTGTTTATGCGAACCGTTATCGTTCAATGTTCTTAGAAGTGAATACAGAACTTACAAAGGCTGAAGTCTTATTTAGAAATGGTGAATATCGTAATGCATTACAAGTGGCAGTAGATATTCTAGAAAGACTTGAACCAGGAAAATATGAAGAGCTTATTAAAAGGAAAGAAATTAAGTCCGCTTAGGGTGGACTTTTTTCTTTTATATCGTTATTATTTAAGGCGAGGTGATTAGATGATTTATCTAGACTATGTAGCTACGACACCTCTTGATGAGGAAATACGCTCTACATATACAAAACTTTTAACAACTTATTTTGCGAATTCTGATTCTGCATATGCACCAGGTTATGAAGTAAGCCGTTTAATTGAGCAATCAAGAGCTCATATTGCGAAATTACTTCATGTTTCTCCTGATGAATTGATTTTTACATCATGTGCATCAGAATCCAACAATACAGCAATTAAAGGAACAGCTTTCCAATATATGAATAGAGGAAAGCATATTATTACAACAGCTTTTGAACATTCAAGTGTTGCCAATACATTTAAACAATTAGAGGAAGTGTTTGGCTTTGATGTAGATTATGTGTCTATTGATTCAAATGGACATCTTGATTTAAAAGAATTAGAATCTTTAATAAGAGAAGATACAATTCTTGTTTCTACAATGTATGTGAATAATGAAGTAGGAACAATTAATCCTATTCATAAAATTGCATCTATTGTACATAAAAAGAATCCTAAAACTAAATATCATGTAGATATGGTACAGGCTTTAGGTAAGCTTCCTATTACATTAGATGATATAGATTTAGCTACTTTCTCAGCTCATAAGGTATTTGGCTTAAAGGGAAGTGGATTACTCTATAAGAAGCGTACTGCAAGCATTATACCTCTTATTAATGGTGGTCAGCAGGAAAATGGCTTAAGAGGTGGTACAAGTAATGCATGCGTGGATATTGTACTCGCAAAGACAATGCGTAAAGCTATTGAATCACAAAAGAATCATTATGATTATGTAAAGTCACTAAATGACTATTTACGTGTACAATTAAGTGCGATGGACAATGTAGTGATTAATTCACCAGAGGATGCGAGTCCATTTATTTTAAACATTTCATGTCCACACTATAAACCAGAAGTTATTGTGCATGATTTAGAAACTAAAGGAATCTATATTTCTACTAAGAGTGCATGTTCAAGTAAAAAAGTAGAAATCTCTCATACACTGGCTGCTATGCATTTAGATCCCCTTATTGGAACAAGTGCACTCAGACTCTCATTCTCACATCTCACTACAAAAGAGGAATTAGATACATTCCTAGATGCATTAAAAGATACATTAAATAGAATTAAGAAACAGAGGTAATTAGATGAAACCAGATCATATCCTTGTCCGTTTTGGAGAATTAACTACAAAAGGAAAGAATCGTAAACTATTCATTAGAAAACTATTAAAGAATACAAAAGAAATACTTCATGACTATTCTGCCTTAGAATATGAATTAACATATGACCGTCTTTATATTTATTTAAATGAAGAAAATGCGGAAGAAGTAACAGATAAGTTAAAGACAATCTTTGGTATTCATAACTTTTCATTATGTTATAAGGTGGAACATGACTTAGAAAAAGCAAAAGAAGTTGTTACTTATATTATTGATCATGATGAAGGAAATACATTTAAGATTGATACCAAGAGACATGATAAATCATATCCTAAGAATTCTATTGAAATGAATAAAGAAATTGCAGGCTATGTATTCCATCATACAACTAAAGAATTATCTGTTGATGTACATAACCCAGATATCTTAGTGCGTGTAGAATATAGAAAAGATGCAATTTATATTATGGATAATATGATTCCAGGTGCAGGAGGCTATCCAGTAGGTATTGGTGGTAAAGCTTTATTAATGCTGTCTGGTGGTATTGATTCACCTGTGGCAGGTTATCTCACTATGAAGCGTGGTGTAGATATTGAATGTATTCATTATGCTTCTCCACCTTATACAAATGAAATGGCAAGAGAAAAGGTATTAGATCTAGTCAATGTCTTAAAAGACTATACACATGGCTCTATTAAAGTACATATCGTGCCATTTACTGATCTTCAGTTATCTGTATATGATCATTGTGATGAATCTTATGCTATGACAGTGATGCGCCGTATGATGTATAGAATTGCGGAAGGTGTTGCAAAGAAGAATGACTGCTTAGCTATAGTAAATGGTGAAAGTATCGGACAGGTCGCATCTCAGACACTTGAATCTATGAATACAATCAATCAGGTGATTACTACTCCAGTTATTCGTCCAGTCGCATGTATGGATAAACTAGAAATCATTAAGATTGCAGAAAAGATTGGTACATATGATATCTCTATTAGACCATTTGAAGACTGCTGTACAATCTTTACACCACATAACCCAGCTACTAAACCTAAGGCTTATAAAGCAGAAGGCTATGAAGCAGAATGGGACTTTGCATCAGAAGTACAGAAGTGTATTGATCATACAGAAACAATCATCATAAACTCTAAATATAAGAACAATGATGACTTGTTTTAAAAAAAGTAAAAAAAGTTTATAAAGTAGTTGACGAAGTGTTCTTAATCGTGTAATATATAACTCGTCGGTTGAGGACACACCTCTCTCCGTAGCTCAGTTGGTAGAGCATCTGACTCTTAATCAGAGGGTCCACGGTTCGAGCCCGTGCGGGGAGACCATTTAAAATTTAACAGGATAAACCTGATATTCTTGATAGAAATATCAAGAACTATCTCTCCGTAGCTCAGTTGGTAGAGCATCTGACTCTTAATCAGAGGGTCCACGGTTCGAGCCCGTGCGGGGAGACCATTTGTAAACAATGCAGAACTTCGGTTCTGCTTTTTTGTTGTATATGATAGCATATCATTTGGGAATTTGCTATAATGGAGGTTAGATTAGGGAAAGGGGTATTATTTATGAGAGAGGATACAGAATTAAAACTAGCAATCATAGAACTGGATGGATGTATATTCCCCCTAAACAGACTCCGCTATAATTTCTATAAGAATTTATGTAAAAAGAAAAATATTACTGTTACTCCTGAAGAGTTCTATCATGCTTTAGGTAATATGTATTCAATGTATGAAACTCTTCCGCTTGCGACGACAATTAATAGTCAGAAGCTTAATGCAACTGTAGAAAAAGATTTATATAATTATTTGAACATGAAGGGTTTATCACCAAAAGATGGTGTTATTGAGTTATTTGAATACTTTCGTCAGAATAATATTCCAATTGCAATTGTTTCTACTCATAAAACTAAAACAGCTATTAATTATCTAGAACTTGGTTCTTTGTATCGTAAAGTTGATTATGTTATTGGATGTGATACAGATATTAAAGCACTTCCTTCAGAAGAACTGCTTGCTTATATTGATAAAAGATTCCAGGTAACACCTAAAGATACATTAGTCATTACTTCTATGAATGGTATTCTTCATTCAGCTAATAATATTGGAATGAATACTATTTATTTAAATGATTTGGTAGAAGCAGGAGATGATGAAATCAGCTGTTCTTATCAGGTAGCCAATACAATGTATGAAGCATTGAATGATATTCTTTTTGGTCGTTATGAAGATTATAAGATCTTTGAACCGCTTCTTGGTATGGACAAAGAGATGTCTGTTGCTAAATTAAAGGCTTTATTCGCAAACTTGCAGGAAGTCTATAAGGATGATCCTGACTTATTAAAAATCATTAAATCTACTTATATATCTAAACTCTCTGAACTCACTAAAGAACGTCCAAGACGTTTTACCTTCAGTGATGAAGATCTAGCAGAATTAGAAAAAGAAGAAGTAGAAGAATCTGTAGTAGAAGAAAAAAAAGAAGAACCTACCGCATTATCACTGAATGCGCAGGATACGGCTGCATTAAATGATGTCATCGCAAAGGTTATGGAAGCTGAAAACAATGCTCCAGAAGAAAAAGAAGAAGATAAAAAAGAACCAGTGGTAGAAGAACAAAAAAAGAAGCCTGATCATCATATTATTAATACTTTTATTAATATTAGTTATGTCTTATTATTATCATTGATGATTCTCTTACTTGGTTTAGTAGTTCATATTGCGTTAGGTAATATGATGGATCAGCCTGTTGTGAAGGTATTACATGCAATTAGTTTAGGTTATATTGATGTTGTTGAATCAATTTTTGAATTCATCTTCAATGGTCTTCATTCTATTACGAATGTTATTCCAGATTACTATACTTATATGAATGATAATACATTGATGACTCTTTCTGCTTTAAAGATGATTCATTGTTATATTATGAATGTAGTGATTGTTTCAATCGTAGAAGTGATTAAATACTCTATACTAAGTAAAAAGAGCTCTTAACCTAGAGCTCTTTTACTATTTGCAATGTTTTCTGTTATAAGCGTACATAACTGCAATGACAGTTTTACCATCAATAATGCGTCCATCAAAGATTGCTTTGTAAGCTTCATCGATAGGCATTTTAATGATATTTAAGAATTCATCTGCATCACACTGTAATGAATCTTCTACTTCTTTAAAGTCTTCTGCTTCATAAATTCTAAGTATTTCACTTGAATAACCAGGTGTAGGAAGCATCTTTAAGATAGGACGCATATTTTTAGCACGTCTGTTTGTTTCTTCCTCAAATTCACGATAACAGGCCTTATCAGGATCTTCTCCTAATTCTAGCTTACCTGCAGGTATTTCTAATGTATCGCATCTATTTGGATAACGGAACTGCTTTACAAGAATAATTTCATCATCCTCTATCGCAAGAATACATACACCACCATGGTGATATACACATTCACGTACAGCAGTATTACCGTCTTGTAATAATACATGTTCCTTAGTTACCTTTATGATGGCTCCATCATAAATTGTTGTTGAATCTATTTGTTTTTCCATGATTGTCACCTCGACTTTTATTATACCATAATCTAAGAGGTGTATGCTATAATGAGGGGGTAAAGGAGATATTATGAAAAAATTAGTAATCGATCAATATGATGATCATCAAAGAATAGATAAATACTTAAAGAAAGTGTTAGTCCAGGCACCTTCTTCACTTATATATAAAATGTTAAGAAAAAAAGATGTTAAAGTAAATGGTAAAAGAGTAAAGGAAAACTATATTCTTCATTCGGGAGATGAGGTGGAACTATTCTTATATGAAGATAAATTCAAGGAATACACAAAGCCTTTAACAATTTATGAGTTACCTATTACTTTTAAAGTTGTTTATGAAGATACACATATTCTTATTGTAGATAAACCTGCAGGATTGCTTGTTCATGAAGATATCAATGAATCAGTGAATACATTATCTAACCAGGTACTCACTTATTTATATCAGAAGGGTGAATATGATCCAGAAAAGAATATCAGCTTTACACCAGGTCCAGTGCATCGCTTAGACCGTAATACAAGTGGACTTGTCATCTTCGGTAAAGATATGCGTGCACTTCAGGATTTAAATACAATGATGAAAACAAGACAAGGCATTGAAAAGAAGTATCTTACTATTGCGATGGGACATATGAAGGATGCTACATTATCAGGATACGTCAAAAAGAATGAAGATGAAGGAAAGATGTATTTAGTAAAGAAAGATACACCGGGGGCTTTATCTATGAAAACAATAGTACATGTCTTAAAAAAATGTTCTACATGTTCTTTAGTAGAAGTACAGCTTATTACTGGCCGTACACATCAGATTCGTATTCATTTAAGTGCGACAGGACATCCAGTTATGGGTGATAGTAAATATGGAGATTTTGAATGGAATAAGGAAGTAAAGAAAAAGTTTCATCTCAATCATCAGTTCCTCCATGCTTATCAATTAACTTTTGTGGATCCGATAGGCTCTATGAGCTACTTAAAGGGTAAAACGGTTACATCACAGTTACCAGAACAGTTAGAAAAGATACAAAAAGAACTTTTTTCATAGCGTGGAAGTGTAATATGTAATATAATATTTCAAGGAGGTATATAGAACATGAAGTATTATATTGGAATTGATTTAGGTGGTACAAACGTAAGAACTTTACTTGTTGATGAAAATGGTCAGTCATATAGTGAAGTGAAGGATGCTACTGAAAGAGAAAAAGGTCCAGATGCTGTTACTGCAAAAATCTGTCGTCAGATTGAAGCAATCGATTATACAGTATGTGGTGGTATTGAAAATGTAGAAGGTATTGGTATTGGTGTTCCTGGACCAGTTGATGTTGTAAAGGGTGTTATGATTATGGCAAGCAACCTTCCTGGTTTTGAAAATTACCCAATTGCTGAAAAGTTATCTACAAAATTCAATAAACCTGTATTCTTAGATAATGATGCAAATGTTGCTGGTCTTGCTGAAGCGGTATTAGGTGCTGGTAAGAATTATCCAACTTGTTATTATGTAACAGTTTCTACTGGTATTGGTGGAGCTTTCACAGTCAATAAACAGTTAATCTCTGGTGGTAGAGGACATGCTGGTGAAATCGGTAATATTATCGTTAAGAATAATGGTTATAAGCAGGGTGCTTTAAACCCCGGTGCTGCCGAAGGAGAATGTTCTGGTACTGCAATCACTAGAAAGGGTCAGGAAGCTCTTGGTAAAGATTTAGTACATCATGCAGGTGATGTATTTAGATTAGCTGCTGAAGGTAATGAAACAGCTCAGGGTATTGCGGATGAATGCATTAGTGAACTTGCTACATTATTCGCAAATATCGCACATACAGTTGATCCACATTGCTTTGTAGTAGGTGGTGGTGTTATGAAGTCTAAGAAGTATTTCCTAGATCAATTAACAAAAGAATTCAATCAGAAGATTCATGTAGGTATGAGAAATCATATTCCACTACTTGAAACAGAATTAGAAGACTGTGGTGCTATCGGTGCTGCAATGCTTCCAATGACAAGAATGAAGGCAGAATAATAGGAGGCTCTTTCAAGAGCCTTTTTTGTGTGGTAGAATACTAGACAAAGGGAGGTAGAACATGAAAAGAGTTGTACTTGGATTAAGTGGCGGTGTGGATAGTGCCGTTGCTGCTTATTTATTAAAGAAACAAGGTTACGAAGTAATCTGTGTATTTATGAGAAACTGGGATAGTTCATTAAATAATGATATTCTAGGTAACCCTACAAATGATGATGATGTATGTCCACAGGAAAAAGATTATTTAGATGCACAGGCGGTTGCATCACATTTAGGACTTGAAATCCGTAGAGTGGATTTTATTAAAGAATACTGGGATCAGGTTTTTACATATTTCTTAGAAGAATATGCAAAAGGACGCACACCTAATCCAGATATCCTATGTAATAAACATATTAAATTTAAAGCTTTCTTAGATTATGCTAAGTCTATTGATGCTGATTATATTGCGACAGGACATTATGCCCGTGTTGTACATACTGAAGGAAAAGAATCAGTGATGCTTCGTGGTGTAGATAATAATAAGGATCAGACTTATTTCTTATGTCAATTGAATCAGAATCAGTTAAATAACTCATTGTTCCCAATTGGTGAACTCACTAAACCAGAAGTAAGACAAATTGCAGAAGAACTTGATCTTCCTGTAGCACATAAAAAGGACTCTACAGGAATCTGTTTCATTGGTGAAAGAGATTTTAGAGAATTCTTAAAGAACTATATTCCGGCTAAATCAGGCAAGATGGTAGATATTGTCTCTAAGAAGGTTATTGGTGAACATCAGGGTATTATGTATTATACAATCGGGCAGAGAAAAGGTTTAGGTATTGGTGGTAATGGTGAACCTTGGTTTGTCGTAGGAAAAGATTATGACAAGAATATTCTTTATATTGCTCAGGGTGATAGTAATAAATGGTTATTATCTCATGGTGCATTGATTACTGATGTCAACTGGATCTCTGCAACAAAGCCAGAAGGTGAATATGACTGTACTGCTAAGTTTAGATATCGTCAGAAGGATAATGATGTTTCATTACACTTTATTGATGAAACAACACTTTATGTTACATTTAAGAAACCAATCAAGGCTGTCACTCCAGGTCAGGCTGCTGTCTTCTATGATGGAGATGTATGTCTAGGTGGAGGTACAATTGATAAAGTCTATAAAGACGGCAAGGAGATTGACTATTTATAATGGAAGAATACGAAGGCATTATTAGTAAAGTTATTTTCTATAATCCAGAAAATAAATATATAGTAGCAGCTTTTGAGACAGATGATGAAAAATTCACTATTATAGGAAATATGTCCTATGTAAATAATGATGATCGTTATCGTATTAAAGGAAGCTATGTCACACATCCCCGTTATGGTAAACAATTCAAAGTGTCTTCTTATGAAATAATTCTAGCGGATGATCGAAGTGAGATTATCCGCTATCTTTCTTCATCACTCTTTAAGGGAGTGGGTAAGAAGACGGCTGAAAGAATTGTGGATGCATTAGGGGAGGAAGCCTTAACTCTTATTAAGGATAATCCTGATTGTTTAAATAATATTCCCAATGTTACAGAAACAATTAAGAAGAATATTGTAGGTGTATTGACAAGTCAGGATTATGATCAACAGGTTTTATCTTTCTTTATGGGAAATGGTATTTCTACTCGTAATTTACCACTCATTCAAAACTTCTATAAAGATAAGACACTTGATGTATTACAAAATGATCCATATCGCCTCATTGATGATATAGAAGGTATTGGTTTTAAAAGTGTTGATGAACTTGCAATGAAAACAGGTGTAGAACCATTAGATGATAAACGTATCCAGGCAGGTATACTAGCTTCTTTAATGGATTTATGTTTCCAGACAGGAAGCACCTATAGTGATTATGAATCCTTTTATCATCACTTTAGACGTATGTTACCTGAATGTCCTGATGATTTATTTGCGAAGAATCTAGATAAAATCATAGCTGAAAAGGTTATTCAGGAAGAAGACCGTTATTATCCAAGAGATTTATATGAAAGTGAGACAATGATTGCAGAAAAGTTTGAACGTTATGTTAAACAATCAACGCAGTCTATTGAAGATTCCGTCATTGATGAAAAGATTAAAAGAACAGAAGAATTACAGGGTATTACTTATGATGAAATACAGAAGAATGCGATTAAGAAGTTTTTAGAAGAATCAGCACTTATTTTAACAGGTGGTCCTGGTACTGGTAAAACAACGATTGTACAGGCTATATTAAAGGTTTATCGTTCATTATATCCTGATGAAAAGATAGGACTCGTAGCTCCTACAGGGCGTGCAGCAAAACGATTATCAGAACTTACTAAACTAGAAGCATCTACTATTCATAGATTATTAAAATGGGATATTTCTACCAATACATTTTCTATGAACTCGGATCATCCATTAGATATTGATTTGCTTGTCATTGATGAGTTCTCAATGGTTGATTCACTCTTATTTTCTAAATTATTAGATGCTTGTGCTCATGTACATAAAATATTACTTATTGGTGATGACCAGCAGCTTCCATCAGTATCACCAGGTAACGTCTTAAAGGATATGTTATTGAGTGGTATTCCACATATCTGCTTACAGACAATCTATCGTCAAGAAGAAGGCAGTGGTATTGTCGCATTATCTCATGATATCAGAAATGATCATTATGATTCTCATGTTTTTGAAGATTATCGAGATATTCATTTTACAGTATGTCCTAACAAGGATGTTGCACAATGTGTGCAGACTATTGTGAAAAAAGCGGTAGAAGAGGGATATGATGCATCCGATGTACAGGTATTAGCACCTATGTATAGAGGTGTAGCAGGTATAGATGCTTTAAATGAATCTTTACAGGCTATGTTTAACCCGCCAACAAGTGATAAAGCTGAAATCAAAGTGGGTGGTAAGATCTTTAGAGAAGGAGATAAGCTTCTTCAATTAAAAAATCGTCCTGATGATGATGTTTATAATGGGGATGTAGGAATCTTAGTAGAAATTGAAAAGAAAGAAGATACTGGATTATCTTATGATACTCTCACTGTTGATTTTGATGGGCAGTTTGTAAACTACCGTACGACTGAATTCAATATGTTAAGACATGCTTATTGTATGTCTGTTCATAAATCTCAGGGTAATGAATTTAAGATTGTTATTATGTCAGTACTTCCAGAATACAGCATTATGATGAAGAAAAACTTATTATATACAGGTATCACAAGAGCCAAGCAGTCTTTATTTATCCTAGGAGATCATAATGTCTTTATTCGTGGCCTTCATAATAATCAGGATGAACAAAGACGTACAACATTACTCAAACGTTTTCAGGAGAGGCATAAAACTTCTTCTTTTTCGATATCTGACTTCGAATAATCAAGTAAATAGTTCGTTAAAAACATTAAATTTAAGTTATTTTTGTAAAGTACTTTACATAAACTTAAGATTATTTTAACATTTAGTTAACGACATTTACGTAGAGACACGTTATAATGTAGTGGTAAAAGAAGGAAAACGAGATTATGAAAATAACGAATTGGCTTGACTTATTAGGTGGGCTAGCACTCTTTTTGTATGGAATGCAGGTTTTGAGTGATTCCTTAGAAGATGCTGCAGGTGACCGCTTAAAAACTATCTTAGAAAAACTAACAAATACAAAATTTAAAGGTGTTCTTGTCGGAATCGGTGTAACAGCTGCTGTACAGAGTTCTTCTGCAGTGACTGTTATGTTGATTGGTTTCATGAATGCCAGCTTAATGACATTAAACAGATGTATCTGGGTTGTAATGGGTTCTAATATCGGTACAACTATTACAGCACAGATGATTGCGATTAATGTAGGTGTTGTCGCACCGGTCTTTGCAGTTGTGGGTGTCTTCATGTGCTTATTCTTCAAGAATCGTAATGTGAGAGGTATTGGTTCAGTTATGACTGGATTTGGTATTCTCTTCATGGGGCTTAATATGATGAGCGCGGCCGTTGTGCCACTTCAGAAGGAACCTGTCTTTATTAAATTAATGACAACTCTTTCTAATCCAATACTTGCCGTATTATTTGCAGCTGCCTTTACTGCTTTGATCCAGTCTTCTGGAGCTGCAGTAGGTATTCTATCTGCACTTGCAACTAAAGGCTTAGTGCCATTTAGTACAGCAGCATTCATGGTATGTGGACTAAATATCGGTACTTGTATTACTGCCGTTCTTGCATCAGTGACTGGATGTAGAAACTCTAAGCGTATTGCGACATTCCATGTCCTATTTAACTTAGTGGGTACAATCTTCTTCTTGATTATATGTTCTGCTACACCATTATTATCATGGATTGCACAATTCTCTGGAACTCCAGCACATCAGGTGGCTAACTTCCATACAGTATTCAATATTGTAACTACAGTAATCATGTTACCATTTGATGCAGTATTTATGAAACTGATCTACAAGTTATTACCAATCAAGGGTGAAATGCTTGCAGAAGGTTCTTTAATCGAAGAATAGAGATAAGGCTTGCGCCTTATCTTTTTTTTATGTATAATAGGGGCATAATCGTTGAGAAAGACAAGTACTTCATAGAGGTCTTAAGAGAGAGAACGGGTGGTGCAAGTTCTTGGGTGTATGAAGGAAGGCTCCTTTCGAGAGTGATGTAAACATCAACGTATGACTGCGTTAAAGTCATAAAGGGCATAGATATATTTATCTATGAATAAGGATGGTACCGCGATTTAAGTCGTTCCTTTTAAGGAATGGCTTTTTTTATTTTAGGAGGATATTATGAAAAAGTTAACAGGTAATCAGACTCGTGCATTATTCCTTGAATATTTCAAGAAACAGGGACATATGGTTGAACCAAGTGCTTCATTGATTCCCCATGATGACCCAACATTATTATGGATTAATGCAGGTGTAGCAGCATTAAAGAAATATTTTGATGGTACAGAAAAACCAGCATGTAATCGTATCACAAATGCACAGAAATCTATTCGTACAAACGATATTGAAAATGTAGGGAAGACAGCACGTCACCATACATTCTTTGAAATGTTAGGTAACTTCTCTATTGGTGATTATTTTAAGACAGAAGCAATTCATTTTGCATGGGAATTCTTAACAGGTGAAGAATGGCTTGCTTTTGATAAAGATAAACTATATATCACTGTTTATACAGATGATGCAGATGCATACAACGTATGGACTAAAGAATGTGGTGTAGATCCATCACATATCTTAAAGACTGCAGATAACTTCTGGGAAATCGGTGCAGGACCTGGTGGACCAGATAGTGAAATCTTCTATGACCGTGGAGAAAAATATGACCCAGATCATATCGGTGAAAGACTATTCTTTGAAGAAATGGAAAATGACCGTTATGTAGAAATCTGGAATATCGTATTCTCTCAGTTTGATTGTGATCCTACAATTGATCGTAAAGATTATAAAGAATTACCACACAAGAATATTGATACTGGTATGGGTCTTGAAAGAATTACTTCAATCATCCAGGAAGGTGAAACAAACTTCGATACAGACTTATTCTTACCAATCATTCATGCAGCTGAAGAACTAGCTGATGTGAAGTATGCAGAAGATAAAATGGCTTATAGAGTTATTGCCGACCATATCCGTACTGTTACATTCGCATTAAGTGATGGGGCTATGTTTGACCGTGCTGGACGTGGTTATGTATTAAGAAGAATCTTAAGAAGAGCTGTTCGTTATGGTAAAAACATTGGTATCGATAAGCCTTTCTTATATACTTTAGTAGATGTTGTAGTAGACAATATGAAAGAATTCTATGATTATCTACCAGAAAAAGCAGAATTCGTTAAGGAAGCTGTTAAGAAAGAAGAAGTGGCATTCCATAAGACATTATCTCAGGGTGAAAAGAAGATCAAGGATGTTATTGCACACTCTGATAATAAGGTAATTGATGGTTCTACTGCTTTCATGTTATATGATACATATGGTTTCCCATTAGAATTAACTATTGAAATCGCAGAAGAATCTGGATTCACTGTTGATAGTGAAGGATTCCAGGTAGAAATGAAAGCACAGCAGGATCGTGCTCGTGCAGCCCGTGGTGAAAGAGAATCAATGGCTTCTCAGAAGATTGATTTAATGGATTTCACTACACCTTCTACTTTTGTTTATGACACAGCACCTTGTAAGACTACAGTTATAGGTTTATTCAAAGATGGAGAAAAGGTGGATGAACTTTCTGATGAAGGTGAAATCATCGTTGAAACAACTAACTTCTATGCTGAAATGGGTGGTCAGTGTGCAGATACAGGTTCTGCTCATTCAGATCAGTTTGATGCAGAAGTCACTAATGTATTAAAGGCTCCTAATGGTCAGCATTTACATTATATTAAATTAACGAGTGGCAGCGTACATGTAGGTGATACTGTAGAACTCACAGTGGACACAGCACGTCGTGCATTAATTGAAAATAACCATACAGCCACACATTTATTAGATGCTGCATTAAAGAATGTCTTAGGCGCACATGTTGGTCAGGCTGGTTCTTACTTAGATGAAAACAGATTACGTTTTGACTTCACTCATCCATCAAAGATGACAAAAGAAGAATTAACAGCTGCAGAAGATATGGTTAATGAATATATCTTCAAGGGTGTTGATGTAGATGTTAAAGAAATGCCTAAGGAAGAAGCCATCAGTGCAGGGGCAACAGCTTTATTTGATGAAAAATATGGGGATGTTGTAAGGGTTGTACGTGTAGGTGACTTCTCAGTAGAATTATGTGGTGGTACACATGTTTCTAATACTGCAAAGATTGGTTTATTCAAGATTGAAATGGAAACTTCAGTTGGTTCTGGTGTAAGAAGAATTGAAGCAGTCACTAATGTAGCTGCTTATAAAGCATTAAGAAAATCTGAAGAAACTTTAGAAGAAGTAGGTACAGTACTTAAGGCAAATGATTTCAATAAGATCGTAGAAAAAGCTGAAAGCACAATGACTACACTTAATACAATGAAAAAAGAAATCGAAACATTGACTAGTAAGTTAAATGCTTTAGAAGCAAAGAACCAGGCTTCTCAGGTTGAAGAAGTGAATGGTGTGAAGTTCCTTTATACTCATGTAGAAAAAGATAATGCAGCCGCTAAACAGATGGCATTTGATTTTAGAGACCAGTTAGGTAGTGGTGTTGTAGTAGTAACTAGTACTTTTGAAGGTAAGAATTCTTACTTTGTAGGTATTACTAAAGATCTTACAAATACATATAAAGCTGGTGTCTTAGTAAAGGCTATGAATGAAGTTCTTGATGGCCGTGGTGGAGGAAAACCTGATTTCGCTCAGGGTGGTGCACCAACACTAGATAAGATTGATGAAGCAGTTGCTGCAGTGAAATCTAAATTGTAAAAAATTTGAATTTTATCTTCGTTTATACTAAAATAAGTGATATAGGGAGGGTTCATTATGGCACAAGATTATACACAGACAAGAGTATTTAACTCAGAAGATCTCAAACGAGAAGTAATTAGAAACAACTTAATGACAGTTGCTGAGGCTTTAGAAGAGAGAGGATATAATGCAGTTCACCAGATTGCAGGTTATCTGATTTCTAATGATCCTGCTTATATTTCAAGTCATAAGAGTGCAAGATCTATTATTCAGCAAGCTGATCGTGATGAAATTATTGAAGAACTTGTAAAGTTCTATTTGGAGTCTAAATAGTGGAAAAGATATTAGGACTTGATTTAGGATCACGTACTTGCGGTGTTGCGATAAGTGATACATTAGGAATGCTTGCACATGGTGTAGAAACTTATCATTTCAGCGAAAACGCATATAAGAATTGTGCTTATCATATCAAGAATATCGTAGAAGAGAATAATATTCATACAATTGTTTTAGGATTACCTAAGCATATGAATGGTGATCTTGGTGAACGTGCACAGATTTCTATTGATTTTAAAGAACGTTTAGAGAAGATGATGGATGTTGAAGTTATTCTTGAAGATGAAAGATTAACAACTGTTATTGCGACAAATAATCTTATTTTTGGTGATGTTTCAAGAAAGAAACGTAAACAGGTTGTTGATAAGATGGCAGCAGTTGAAATTCTTCAGGGGTATCTTGATAAGATAAGGAGATAAGCAATGGACGATAATAAAATTGTGATTACCGATAATAACGGGGAAGAAAATGTGTTTGAAATTCTTTTCACTTATGAAGATGAAGAGAATGGAAATAAATATGTCATGTATTATAGTGAAGAAGATGATGAGCAGATCTTTGCATCTCGATATGATGATGATAATCATCTATATGATATTGAAGATCCAGCTGAATGGGAGCGTTTAGAAGAAGTTCTAGAAGACTTCAATATGCATGATGAAGAAGAAACAGATGATAAATGTGATGGCTGTGTATGCGAAGATGGGAACTGCGTCACAGATTGTTCTGAATGTGATAAGAACTAGGTAACAGCCGTTACCTAGTTTTAGTAAGGAGATTATTATGGGACTTTTTAGTAAAACAAAAACAGTAGATATTTTCTTTGTGGGCAGCGAAGGAACAGATCTTGATCGTGGTATTTATGCATTCTATCTTAATGTAGATAATGGAGAAATCATCAAGAAATCATTCGTTAAGTCTCTAGCTAGCCCTCTCGCAATGAATAGACAAGGACGTTTCATGTATTTAACTTACCGTAATGGGACAGGACGTGCTCAGGATGGTGGTATCTGGCAGTATGCCTGCATGGAAACTCAGTTAGGACTTGCAGCAAGAATCGGTAATGAAGGACGTACATATATCCAGACTGTCTTAAATAAAGATCATGATTATGCTTATGCGATTGATTATTATAATGGTGAAGTAGTCACTATACCAATTAAGACTTCTAAAATCATTAGAGTATCAAAAACAGTAAAGTTAGATGGTCATAGTATTGATCCAGTCAAACAAACTGAATCTCATCCTACATTTATGACATTTACTCCAGATAATACAAAACTTATTGTCACTGATTTAGGTGGTGATGAAGTCATCTTCTTTACTGAAGGTGAAAAGGGTGAACTTACTAAGGATGAAGAATTATCATTTAAGTTAAATCCTGGAAGTGGACCATTAAAACTTGTTTATTCTAGTAACCGTAAATTTGCCTATATCCTCAATCAAATCTCAAGCACTATTACATGTTATGCTGTAAAGCATAATAAGTTTACTTTAGTAGATGAAGTGATGACTTATTCTAAGGATGAATATGATGGTGTCAATACACCAATGGATATGGTTATTACTGAAAATGGACGTTTTATTTTTGTGATCAATAAAGGTGATGATACAATTGTTGCCTTTGAAAGAGATAAAGAAACTGGAAAACTTACAAGAGTGGATTGCATGGAAACAGATGAAGGACCTAAATCTCTACTCTTATTTAGAGATAAGTACTTACTTGTTGCATGTAAACAGGGCGGATCACTTGAAAGCTTTGAAATTAAAGAAGATGAAAAGCGTGCTGTTTTATATGAAACACATTATCAATTCACAATCCACGCCCCAGTATGTATGGAAAAAGGTACAGAAAACTTACGTGTAGTTAAATAAGGCATTTTCATGCCTTATTTTTTTATGGTAATTATCGGGTTAATTCTATATAATGGTTAAGGAAAAGGAGATGTATGTATGAAAAGGAAAATCATAGCGACAATTCTTGTAGTTGTACTATTAATAGGTGGTACAGGCTTATTTTATATAAGTGGTATAGGACATGTCTCTTCTAAAAGTGAAGTGGTACAGATCACTGTAAAGAAAGGTGAAAATGCCTATACAGTTTTAAATACATTAGATTCAAAAGGATTGATAAAAAATAAATTGGTAGCTAAGGTTTACTTAAAGATTCATAAACCTTCAGTTGTTTCTCAAACTTACAATTTGAATAAGAACATGTCTCTTTCAAAGATGTATAGCATCATGTCAAAGATGAACAGCTCTTATGTTGTGAAGTCTTCTTTAACTATCCCTGAAGGAATTACTATTCCTCAGACAGCTAAAAAGGTTGCAAATGTAACTGGTAAATCAGAACAAGAAGTATTAGATAAATGGTCTGATCAGACTTATTTAAAAGAACTCATTTCTAAATATTGGTTCTTGACAGATGACATTCTTCAAAAGGGTATTTTATATCCATTAGAAGGTTATCTCTATCCTGAAACATATGTACTTTATGATAAATCTACAACAATAGAAAAAGTCACAACAGAAATGCTGGATTATATGGATCAACATTTAACACCTTATAAGGATTCAATGACTAAGCTTGGCTATACACCTCATCAATTTTTAACACTTTGTTCAGTTGTAGAAAGAGAATCTTTATTTGATAAAGATCGTCCAGCCATTGCGGGTGTATTTATCAATCGTTTAAAGACTGGTATGAGATTACAGTCAGATATTACTGTCAACTATGCTTTAAATAGAACAGGTGTCAAAGTCACTACTAAGATGACTAAGACAGATTCTCCTTATAATACATATAAATATGCAGGACTTCCTATTGGTCCTATTGCATGTGTCCCACAAAAGACTATGGATGCAGTCGTAAACTACACACCATCTGATTATTTATTCTTCTTTGCGAAGAAAGATGGGACTGTTATCTATTCAAAGACATATGAAGAACATCAAAAAGCAGTAAAGGAGAATAAGTGGTATTAATGAAATCATTTTATGAATTAGAAGAATATGCACTTGTGAAAGATGTGCCTATTATGCAAAAAGAAGGTATTGAATACCTTATTGATGAATTAAATAAGAGAAATGCGGAGTCTGTATTAGAGATTGGAAGTGCCATTGGGTATTCATCTTTAATGATGGCGACTCATGTCAAAGATCTTCATGTTGATACAATTGAAAGAGATGATAGACGATATCAGGAAGCAGTTGTAAATATTCATGACTTTAATCAGGAAGACAACATCACAATCTATCATGAAGATGCATTAGAGTTTGATGATACATTGTTGAAGCATGCTCCTTATGATTGTCTTTTTATTGATGCAGCAAAAGCGCAGTATCAGCGTTTCTTTGAGAAGTATGTTCCTTATTTAAAGGAAGATGGTTTTGTGTTAGTGGATAATCTAGATTTCCATGGTATGATTTTTGATATACCAAATATAAAAAATAGAAATACACGTGCTCTTGTAAGAAAGATCAAACGTTTTAAAGACTGGATCTTCTCTAATGATGAATATGATGCACATTATGTGCAGGTAGGTGATGGTCTATGTATCATTACTAGAAAGGATCAAAATGAAAATCGCAATTAATTTAAATGATCGTGGATATCTTCATGATTATGTTAATATGGGTGTTTCTTTGATTATGGCTGGTTCAGGTTATAGTGTTTTGACACCGGTGAAGTTTTCTATTGAAGAACTGAAAGAAATCAAAGAACAGGCAAAAGAACTCTATGTTTATGTGAATGCTATGTATGATGAACATGATCTAGAAGGATTAGAAAAGCATATTGATGCATTACATGAGATTGGAATCAATGGATTAATCTTTCAGGATTTTGGTGTATTACAAATAGTTAATAAAAAGGGTTATGATTTCAAGATGATTTATCATCCTTTAACTCTTAATACCAATTCAAGTACACTGAATACTTTATCTCATTATGGTATTTCTGGTGCTTTTGTTTCTAAAGAAATATCTTTAAAGGAACAGCTAGAAATACGTAAGAACTGTGATATGCCATTATTTGTATTAGGTCATGGTGTACAGTATATGATGATGAGTAAGAGACATTTGATCTCTAATTATGAAAAAGCAAGCAATACATCATTAAGCCATAATAAAGACGCTCTCACAATTAATCCACGTGGACAGGATTTCCCTTGTCATATATATGAAACAAGTCGTGGAACGGCTGTATTCAGCAAATCTAGACTATATACATTGGACTTATTCAATATATTAAAGGACTTTGATTACCTTTATATTGAAACAATGTTTATGGATTCAAGAGAAGCTATAGAAGTCACTAGTATGTATTGTGATTGTCTTAAAGCCCTAGAAAGAGGTACATATGACAAAGAAGTAAAAGAATATCTTCCTTTATTAAGAAAGATTTCAAAACCTCTTGATTGTGGTTTCTTATATGATGATACAATTTATCGTCTTGAAGATGTAAAGAGGAGGGATCTAGAAGATGCAGCCAATAAGTAAGATTATTGATGGTCGTCGTGTGATTGTGAAAAAACCTGAATTACTTGCCCCTGCAGGAAACCTAGAAAAGCTTAAAACAGCTATTATTTATGGTGCAGATGCAGTATTTATTGGTGGTAAGGAATTCTCCTTACGATCACAGGCATCTAACTTCTCTATCGAAGATATTAAAGAAGCAGTACAATTTGCGAATCAATATGGTGCTAAAATCCATGTTACATGTAATATCATCCTTCATCATGATAACCTAGAAGGTATTAAAGAGTACTTACAGGCATTAGATGATGCAGGTGTTACAGCCATTATTGTCGCAGATCCATATATTATGAATCTTGCGAAAAGTATGGACTTAAAGCTAGAAGTACATGTCTCTACACAGATGTCAGTCACTAACTCATCTGCCGTTAAATTCTTTGAAGATATGGGAATGGACAGAGTAGTACTAGGTCGTGAAACAACTTTTGAAGACTTGAAGGACATTAGAAAAAATGCCCCTGATATTGATTTAGAATATTTCATACATGGTGCTATGTGTATTTCCTATAGTGGTCGTTGTATGTTATCTAACTACTATTCTAGACGAGATGCCAATAGAGGTGGCTGTTCACAAAGTTGTAGATGGTATTATGATTTAGAAGAGAATGGACAATCTATTAATGAAGATTTTCCATTTACTATGTCTTCTAAGGATATGTGTCTCATTCATCATATTGGTGAATTAATAGAATGTGGTGTGGATTCATTCAAGATAGAAGGGCGTATGAAATCTGTCCACTATATTGCGACAGTTGTATCTACTTATAGAAAACTCATTGATACATACTGCGCTGATCCTGATCACTTTACAGATTCAAAGAAATATGAAGATGAACTACAAAAAGCAGCCAATAGAGCATTCTGTCATGGATTCTTTTATGATAATCCAGGTGTAGATGAACAGCTTTATAACTTAAGAGATGAACATCCTACACAGGAATTCGTTATGCGTGTTTTAGGTTATGATCAAGATTCTAAACGAGCTAAAATTGAACAGCGTAACTATTTCAAGGTGGGAGACAAGATAGAAATATTCTCTCCTAGTCATTCAAATATTTATTTTACTGTTGATAAGATTTATAATGAAGATAATGAATTGGTGGAAGTAGCAAACCATCCAATGGAAATACTTTATGTAGAAATTGATTATCCAGTATTAGAGAATGATATGGGAAGGAAGGTAAACCATGGAAAATAAAGCTGTCATTATTGGAATTGCAGGTGGAAGTGCTTCTGGTAAGACTTCTATCGCACAATCTATCTATGACCGTTTTAAAGGCAGTCATAGAGTAAAAATCATTAAACAAGATGATTACTACAAAGATCAAAGTGATAAGACAATGGAAGAAAGAGTAAAAACTAACTACGATCATCCATTTGCTTTTGATAATGATCTTCTAGTATCAGATTTAAAGAAGTTAAAAAAGAAAGAAAGAATTGAAAAACCTACTTATGATTATTCAAAGCATACAAGAAGTGATATTACAGAAGTTATTGAAGATCGTGATGTTATTATTCTAGAAGGTATCTTTGTCTTAGCAGAAGAAGAGGTAAGAGATCTTTGTGATATATTGATTTATGTGGATACAGATGCAGATATCCGCTTTATCAGACGATTAAGAAGAGATGTAGAAGAACGAGCAAGAACTGTTGATTCAGTTTGTAACCAGTATTTAGAGACTGTAAGACCAATGCATGAACAGTTCATTGAACCATCTAAGAAATATGCACATATTATTATTCCTGAAGGTGGGACTAATACTGTTGCGATTGACTTATTGATTACAAAAATAAGTAGTATTCTAGGCGATTAAATCGTTCTTGTCTAATTAAAATATGTATGTTATTAATTAGTGGCGAAAAAACCATAGGCTTATCTATGGGATGAAAGCCACATAATTAAAAGAATTAATATTAATAGAATCAAAGTATTGAATAGTGGAATCAAAATAGTATAAAATAAACATTAGGAAGATTGATTACACTTCCTTATCATAAGATAGAAATTTACCGTTAATGTGGTCGTTGGACTGCCTGGTAATAAAAGTTCTTACTTAAATGGATTTAAACTTGTATTTCAAAGTCTGAAAATGATGTACGATTATAAGCTAAATTTGACAGTAAGAACCCCACGGGCTCACCCGTGGGAGTAGTCAGATTTACGTATACGAGGTGAAAGAAATGGATAAAAAAGTACAAATTAGTAGAGAAGGTTTTGAAAAGCTAAAAGCTGAAAGAGAAAACCTTATTAACGTTGAAAGACCCGCTGTCATTGAAGAAATTAAGCTTGCAAGAAGCCAGGGTGACTTATCAGAAAACGCTGACTACGATGCAGCAAGAGATAAACAGGCTCGTATTGAAGAAAGAATCAAAGAAATAGAAGTAATGATGCAGAATGCAGTTATCATTGGTTCTGATGTTAAGGTAGATACTCATGTAGTTAACTTAGGTGCTACTGTAACAGTTCTTGATTTATCTGAAGAAAATCCCGAACCTGATACATTTACAATCTTAGGTTCTACAGAAACTGATCCATTACATGGTAAGATTTCTAATGAATCTCCACTTGCGAAAGCATTAATGACTCATAAGATTGGTGATGTTGTAACAGTCGGTGTTGCAAAACCTTATGATGTTGAAATTGTAGATATTAAATATTAATGGTATGAAAGGACACTTCTTAAGAGGTGTTCTTTTTTAGCACATAAAAAAACATTCCAACTCGATATAGTTGGAATGTTTTCATTATTTCAACAACATTCTGTCATTCACAAATTCACTGCCACTTGCTTCTTCAAACTTCTTAAGTAGGAAAGGAACAGTTAATTTCTTTTTCTCTTCACCTTTCACATCATAGATGATTTGACCATTATACATCATAATGAGTCTATTGCCTACATCAATAGCCTGCTGCATATCATGAGTCACCATCATTGCTGTTAGCTTTTGTTCAGTAACAATCTTATTAGTCAAAAGTAATACCTTAGCGCTTGTTGCCGGATCAAGAGCTGCTGTATGTTCATCAAGTAAGAGAATCTTAGGCTTTGTGACAGTCGCCATTAATAATGTTAAGGCCTGTCTTTGTCCACCTGATAATAAACCTACCTTGCTTGTCATTCTATTTTCTAGGCCTAAATTTAAGGTCTTTAAGAGGTCATAATACAACTTCTTTTCTTCTTTCTTGATACCCCACTTTAAAGTACGTTTCTGACCACGTCTTTTAGCCATAGCAAGGTTTTCATCAATCTGCATATCAGCTGCAGTACCCATCATCGGATCCTGGAATACACGACCTATAAGACCTGCACGTTTATATTCTGGATATAAAGAAATATCTTTATCATCTAGTTTAATATGACCACAATCAATAGGATAAACCCCTGCAATCATATTCATTAAAGTGGATTTACCAGCACCGTTACCACCAATAACAGTGACGAAATCTCCATCATCTAATTGAAGATTAATATCAATCAAGGCTTTCTTCTCATTAATAGTGCCAAGGTTAAATGTTTTTGATACATGTTCAATCTTAAGCATTTTTCTCATCCACCTCTTTTGTAAGTTTCTTATAGTTTGCAGTCTGTTTTCTATTGGCCATTAATACTGGAATAGTTAATGCGAGAGCTACAATAAATGCAGTGAGTAGCTTTAAGTCATCAGTTGATAAACCTAACTGGATAACAATGGCGATAATAATACGATAAATAATTGAACCAACAATAATCGCAATGAGTCTCTTTAAGAAACTGCCATAACGACCAAAGATAACTTCACCAATAACGATAGAAGCAAGACCCATAACGATTGCCCCCATACCGATCTTGACATCACCATAACCAACTGACTGACCGACCATGGCACCACTTAAGGCGATTAAGGCATTTGAAATCACTAAACCAAGTAGCTTAGTATAATCAGTATTGACACCAACAGCTCTTACCATCTGTTCATTATTACCAGTAGCACGTAGTGCATTACCTAATTCAGTTCCAAAGAACCAATAGAGCAGGGCAATCACAATAGTTACTGCAATAACACCTACAACAAGTGTAGACTGAGATACTGTTAAACCAACCATTGGTCCCCAGTCATATAAGCTTTCTGTCTGAAGTAATGGGATATTTGATTTACCCATTATACGTAAGTTAATAGAATATAAGCCTAACTGTGCAAGAATACCAGCAAGGATGGCAGGAATCTTACATTTAGTATGTAATAAACCAGTCACAAATCCAGCTAAAGCACCTGCAAGAGTTGCGGCAAGAATCGCAACGATGGGATTACCATGATTTGTAAGAATAACAGCACATACAGCACTTCCTGTTGCGAAAGAACCATCACATGTCATATCTGCAATATCTAGCAGACGGAATGTAATATAAACACCAACTGCCATGATGCCCCATAAGACACCCTGGTAAGTCGCACTTTGTAATGCTAAAAATAAAGACATTCTCATTCACTCCTTAAATAAGTTCAGCCTTATCTAATACTTCCTGTGGAACTTTAATACCAAGCTTTTCCATCTGAGCTTTATTGACCTTTAATTTACAGTCACTTGCTTTTAAGTATTCAATAGGCATAGTAGCTGGTTTACCTTTACCAGTTAAGATCTTAATAGCCTGCTTACCAGCGATACTACCTAAGTTATAGTAATCAATACCATAAGTAGCTAAACCACCTTTAGCACACATACCTTCTTCACCAACAATAACAGGGATTTTAGCCTGATCAGTTACTTTTACAACTGCTGGGATATTAGAAGCAAGTAGGTTATCAGTTGGAATATATAAAGCATCTGCTTTACCTACAATAGAATCAGTAACTGACTGGATTTCATTAGATTCAGAAACAGTCTTTACTAATGGTGTCATACCCTGAGCTTTGATTTCTTTAACAGCCATCTTACCCTGGATTTCAGAGTTAGATTCATTACCTGCATACATAACAGCAACAGTCTTTGCGTTAGGCATAATCTGTTTTAATAATTTAATCTGTTCTTTAACTGGTGTTAAATCACTTGCTCCAGTAACATTTCCACCAGGTTTTTTATTTGATTTAACTAATTTACTACCAGCTGGATCAGTAACAGCAGATACAACAACTGGAATATCTTTAGTCTTTTTTACAACAGCCTGTGCTGCAGGAGTTGCAATTGCGTAAATTAAATCATTTCCATCATTCACTAAACTTTCTGCAATAGTCTCACAGTTAGAGTTTTCACCACTGGCATTCTTTAAAGTAATATTAGAAGCCTTATAACCTGCTTTTACAAGAGTATCCTTAAATCCCTTATATGATGCATCCAATGCATCATGCTGCATATACTGGATGACTCCAACTTTTACATCAGCCTTATCTTTGGTACTAGATTGACTACCACAGCCAGTTAATGCAAGACCAACTGCCATTAAACCACATACAAATTTCTTCATAATAGATTCCTCCCTTTTTTTCTTTCCCCTAAAAACAAAAAAATTCACCCCAAGAGGGCGAATTATCGCGGTACCACCTCTAGTTCATTAGTCATAGACTAACCTCACTAAATAGCGATAACGGGCAACCCGGGAAGTATTTTGTACTTCCAACTCCATGGTGAATTCAAGAATGTCTGCGTATGATTCGCACCAGCCATCATATCTCTTATGCCTCACATTTCTTTACTATGTCATTTCTCTGTTTTTATAATATAAAAATATAATATAGAAATATTAAGGAAAAGTCAAATAAAACTTTTAAAAGTTAGGGAAAAAACAAAAAGAAATATAAGAAAAAAGAGCAGATATTTCTGCTCTTAGTAGTTGATTTCTTCGTAAAGAACTTTTAAAAGGACAGCCTTAGAACTCATCTGCTGACGCTTTCTATCATAAGTCTTGATTACGCTGTATTCAACAACGTCATACTTTTCAACTTCTTCATCATCAAGGAAATCAGCCTGTCTGAAGAATAAGTTTTCTTCACCATCCTGGAAGATACTACCAAAATTCTTGTCATGATTGTAGAATACTACTTTACCTTCATGACGAGTAATGTAGTTTTCTAGATGATAAACAACTTCACTATATACACGATCAAATGCATCGCTGGCAGTTAAATCAGAATAATCAGCTAAATCAACATCAGCTTCATATGTTTTACCATTTTCTTCTTCTAGCTTCTTAATGAGGCATTCTGCAAGTGCATGAGCCTTATCCTGACCCTTAGCCTTTGCCATTGCTGAAATCTTCTTGTAATCTTCGATATTCTTATAATCGAATCCACCCTTGAAGAATTTATCGATTAGAAGTGTATAAGCATCATCTTCACGATTTGTATTCATATAAAGCTTATAAAGGATTTCAAATGAATCTACTGCATTGAAATGACCCTGTAAAGCGATGAATTCATTTTCAGCTTCTTCATAACGTCCAAGTTCAACTAGAGAGCTTGCACGATAATATTTAACCCAGTTAAGGTTGTTATAATGCCACTTTAAGTTATAAGTGAAAGCAATGTTCGCAGTTTCAACACATGCTCTATATGATTCAAGTTCATATAATGCACGTACTTTCATACGATACCATTTTTCTTTCTTGCTTTCGAATTCTTTACCATCTTTATTCACAAATGGCTTATCTTCTAGAGCAGGTGCATCTAAGTAGTCTAATAATTCAGATAACTTCTTATAGTCTACTGGATTAGCCTTTAATACATGTTTAATAGCCTTATTGACTGCAGCTTCAAGTGGAGAATATCTCTCCTGCTTACAATATTTAGCAATTTCTTCTAAGATACCATAGAATAAACTTTCGTTCTTAGAAATTTCTTCATCATCGATGTTGATATACTTATTATAAAGAGCATAGCCAAAATAATTGATATATCCTTTTAATTCTGGTGCCATTTCAAGGAATGTTCTTCCTACTTCAATAGCTTCATCAGTCTTACCCTGATTCTTTAATTCTTTAACGAAATCACGTGCCTGGAATTCGCTGAATGAAGAGGCATCCTCTTCGAAACGGTTCTTATAAGCCGTTAAATCTTTTACTTTTGATTCTTCCACATTATCACCCCTACGAGATATTATACATTTTTTTATTATTGATGTGAAGAAAAAACGAACGGAGTTCTCCGTTCGTTATTCTACAGTTACTGATTTAGCTAAGTTACGAGGTTTATCTACATCGCAACCCTTAATGCATGCTGTATGATATGCGATTAACTGTAATGGGATAGCTACAAGTACACTCTGTAATAAAGGATTGATATTTGGTAAGTAATAGATGTTTTCTACACCACTGACTTCCTGTCCTTCTACAGTAAATAGGATGACTTCAGCACCTCTTGCGATTGTTTCCTGAATATTAGAAATAGTCTTAGCTGCAACATGAGGCTGAGTAGCTACTGCAATTACTACAGTACCTGGTTCAATTAAGGCAATAGGACCATGCTTTAATTCACCAGCAATATAAGCATCAGCATGTACATAAGAAACTTCCTTAAGTTTTAAAGCACCTTCTAATACACTTGCATAATCTAAACTTCTACCAATAAAGTAGCAGTCATGTTTATCCTTCAATGTTTTTGCGTAGTTTTCGAAGATTGCTTCATCATCAATTAACTTAGATACATATTCTGGAAGGTTATTTAACTGTTCCATTAAATCAGTATCTACAGTATCTCCTCTTTTATCTGCAATATATAATGCGATTAAAGTAAGTAATACTAACTGAGTTGTATAAGCTTTGGTAGATGCAACTGCAATTTCAGGTCCTGCACAAGTATAAAGTGTATGCTGTGCCTCTCTAGAAATTGTAGAGCCTAAGACGTTAGTCACAGCAATAGTTGTACATCCTTTTTCATTAGCAAGTTTTAATGCAGCAAGAGTATCAGCTGTTTCACCAGACTGTGATACAAAGATACATAATGTCTTTTCATCAATGATTGGATCATTATAACGGAATTCACTTGCTACCTGAGTAAGAACTGGTAAACGTGTTGCACGTTCAAGGATAGATGCTCCACATAATCCTGCATGATAAGCAGTACCACATGCAACATAATAAACCTTATTAAACTTATTGAAATCAACATCTTTTAATTCATCTAATACGATTGAATGTTCAAAGATACGACCTCTTAAAGTTTCCTGAATGACATGAGGCTGTTCATTGATTTCCTTTAACATATATGTATCAAAACCATTTTTCTGAGCCGCTTCCATATCATAAGGAATAGTAGTCATTTCTTTAGTGATTTCTTTACCATCTTTATTGTAGAAAGTAATGCTGTCTTTCTTTAATACAGCCATTTCTAAATCATCTAAGAAATAAACATCTTTAGTATAAGCAAGTAAAGCTGGAATATCACTAGCTGCCACACTTGCATCTTCAGTACGTCCAATAACGAGTGGACTTGCCTTTTTAGCAACGACAACTTCATCAGGATGCTCTGTAGAAACAATACATAAAGCATAGCTTCCATCAATACAGTTCAATGTTTTCTTTACTGCTTCTAGAAGATCTCCTTCATAGAAATAGTCTAAACACATAACAACAACTTCTGAATCTGTTTCACTCTGGAATGAATAACCTTTTTCTAGCAAAATATCTTTTAATTCTCTATAGTTTTCAATGATACCATTGTGTACAATAGAGATAGTGTTACTTGGGTTTGTATGAGGATGTGAATTTAAGTTAGAAGGGATACCATGAGTTGCCCATCTTGTATGACCAATACCTACATGACCAGTCATATCATGATCCTTTAACTTTTCTTCAAGGTTCTTTAAACGACCTTTACATTTTACAGTTGTAAGTACATTATTTAATACTGTTACACCTGCAGAGTCATATCCTCTATATTCTAATTTTGCGAGTCCCTGCATTAAGAAAGGTAGGGCTTCACCATTGCCGCAATAAGCTGTAATACCACACATAATCTTGTCCTCCTTGTTTTGTGGAATAAAAACGTTAAAACAAAGGAGTACCTGATGAAATCTGTTCATTGATCACTCAATGTTTTTGTTCATCGCTTAGGCAGTACTATGCCTCTAGACCATCCGCCGAATCATTCGATTAATCTAGTCCTCGTCAACTTATATAAGTCCTGGCGCTTTATAATCTATCACTTTATCTTAACGGTGAATATTATATACGTGAATTGGGATAAATCAATTGGAAATATTGATATTTTAGAAATATGAAAACTATATATAACTTTATATATAAATTAGGGAGAAATATAAAAAAATTAAAAGTATATATAAGTAGGAGGGGATTTTTATATGAAAGAAGATCTAGAAGGAAATATTGAAGAAATGAAGAAGTACTTGAAGAAGTTAGATGAGAGTGGCCTATATGATGCAGAGAAGTATTCACGTTCTTTATTACATCAAACAAGTCAGTTATCTTATTTCTATTGTTCATTAGTAAAGGATGGTTCACCATCAGATACTTATTATCATGTCCATAAGCGTCCAAAAGAACATCAGATGGCTTATTTTAATATTGGTAGGGGATTTCCTAAGGAACTCATGGATGGGCATTGGTGTTATGTTGTAAAAGATTTAGGCTATAAGATGTTAATTATACCTTGTACATCCATAAAAAAAGAATCGTCACCAGTCAATCCACACTTTGAAAAGGACTTAACAGTCCTAGATGAGCATGGGATGATTACGCATTCTAGAATGCAATTAACTGACTTACGTACAGTAGATATTCAAAGACTAGATTGTCGTAAACCATTCTATAATGTCTGTGATGATCAAGAAGAAATTAGAAAATTCATAATAGAACACTTATTTTAAGTTCTATTTGTGCTATGATACTCGTGGTGATGAAATATGAATGAAATAATGAAAGGAATGAAGAAAAGTATTCCAATTGCACTTGGATACTTCCCGGTTGCCTTTTCTTTTGGAGTATTATGCGTCTCAAGTGGCTTGCCTCTAGGACTAGCCACTTTTATATCTCTTACAAACTTAACAAGTTCAGGACAGTTTGCAGGAGTACAATTGATTTTATCTGATAGTACTTATCTAGAAATCGCAATAACACTATTATTGATTAATTTTAGATATTTCTTGATGAGTCTCTCTTTATCGCAGAAGATTGATGAGAAGATGAATACAGTTGAACGTATGATCATCTCTTTTGGAATTACAGATGAAACATTTGCGTTAGCCAGTCTGCAACCTGGTAAACTCACATTTAAGTTTATGCTAGGTTTTATTCTAACACCTATTATAGGATGGGTAGGAGGTACTCTTGCGGGAGAATTTATTATGGGTTTATTGCCTTTAGCACTGCAAGGTGCTATGGGAATTGCTTTATATGGTATGTTCTTAGCTCTTATTGTACCTGCAATGAAAGATTCAATACCAGTAACTATAGTGGTATTAATTTCTATTGGAGTCCATACACTCTTTACCTATGTGCCATTATTTAATGTTATGAGTACTGGAGTACGCTTGATTAGTGCAACACTCATTGCGACATGTATGGGTGCCTGGTTATTTCCAAGGGAGGATGAAGCATGACAAGATATCAGATACTAGCTGTCTTAGTGATGGCACTCTTTACTTATCTGCCTCGTTTTCTACCACTTACTTTCTTTAGAAAGAAGATTACATCTCAGTTTATCAATTCAGCTCTTTATTATCTGCCTTATGCAGTATTAGGAGCATTGACTTTCCCAGGTGTCTTTAATTCTACACCAAACTTAGTAGAATCATGTGCAGGTATTATAGTTGCAGTATTTTTTAGTTATAAGGGAAAAGGACTTGTATTTGTGGCTGTTGCAGCCATATTAGCATCCTATATTGTGCAGTTTGTGATTTAAAATCATGTTAATCGTGCCATATGGCTTGATTATAAATACAAAGATAAAAACGCAATGTATATTGAAAAATATGCTAGAGCCGGTAGGTAGCCCGGCCGTCCTATGAATTATAGGGTAAGTAACCTGCCCCTCCGGGTTGTCCATTCTTTGTTCAATTATTTTTTTAGGAGGGAATCTTATGGACAAAGCAAGTGTAAAATTGACAGTGTATTTTGAAGAACCTTTTTGGATAGGCGTATTTGAGCGTATTGAAGATGGTAAACTATCTGTGGCGAAGGTAACATTTGGTGCAGAACCAAAAGACTACGAAGTGCAGGAGTATATTCGAAAACATTATTCTAGTTTGAAATTCAGTCCGGCTGTTGATACTGTTGTAAAAGATATGAAAAGAAATCCCAAAAGGATGCAGCGTGAAGCGAAAAAACAGATGCAGGAAACAGTCATCGGTACTAAATCGCAGCAGGCATTGAAATTACAGCAGGAACAGAACAAACAGGAACGTAAAAAGAGAAGCCATCAGAGAAAAGAGGCCGAGAAAAAGCGAATGTTTGAATTGAAACAGCAAAAGAAAAGGGAGAAGCATAAGGGACTAATGTGGACCCCGTGTCAAGGACATTAAATAAAAAGGCGCTTAAAAATGATTAGAAATAAAGATATCCTCTAGGTGTAAATAACCAGGAGGATATTTTTATGTGTAAACTATGTAAATATGTAATTATTAAAGATGGAGTTTTATGTGTATTGGAAACAGATAGAATGAAGGAAGTCATAAGAAATGAACTTGGTGTATTTGACTACCGAGATTATATATTTGATGATGATCCATCAGTCTATCTTCTTGTAAAGGATTTAAGTGTATATGATACTGGTCATACTATTGTTTACAGATCTTTTCCAGATGATGCTGACGGTTATTTTAATGGCACTGTTATATTCACTAAGATGGATGATTTTGGCTTTGCATCATTAAGCAATAATGATATAGATATAATCAGAAGTCATCTATGCAGATTATCT
>NZ_JACRWG010000018.1:0-37616 GCF_014306455.1 Catenibacterium faecis | reverse complement strand
AACGTATTTTGATTATCCAAAGGAAGTAAGACATAGTATTTATTCAACGAATCTGATTGAAGGTTTCAACAAGCAACTTAAGAAGAAATTTAAGTTGAAGGAACAGTTTCCAACCGAAACATCAATGGAAAAATACTTAGTATCACAATTCAATCAATACAATGAAAAATTTATGAATAGAATTCACAAAGGTTTTGGTTTAGTTGGTCGTGATCAATGGTTTCCAAATTAATAGATAACAACTAATCTTATCTACTGAAAACTTAATTTACAGGAAATAAGAATTTACACAAGATTCTTGACACTATCATTTTACATAAATCATTTATGTTATTTTGATTAAAATTTATGTTTATTTTTTGATTTTTATCTCATTTCATTATTTTTGATCAATTACATAAAAAAAGTTATGTTATTTTTTGAATATTTGAAACATTTAACTAAAAACCTATTTCTCTATCTTAAAAAATTTAAGTACTGTACCATTTACTCTATTAGTATAATAAACTCTTAACCCCGGATATTCCATGTTCTAACACGTCTTTCAAAACAAATTCAAAATGATCATCAAGAACTATATCTTTAATCTCGCTGATAATTATTGCTGTTTCTTCCTTTGTTAAATCAAAATTACGTATTGTTGTATCAATATCCATTGTCGAACGCATTGCAATACCAATCATAGAAGTCACCAATATTCCGCCTTTGATTATAAAATCATCTTTATACTTTGAATATCTTATTCGCTCCAGAAAACGTTCCATCATATATATTCTCAACAAAGCAATTGGACTGTACCATTTTTCTTAGCTAAATTCTTGATCTTTCCTTTTATTTGTGCAGGAGTTAAATACATTACAACAATATCTCCATATATTGTTTAATTATTTTTTCCAGTCTAAATGTCTTCGCATAAAACATTAAACGGTTTAGATCCTTATCTTTTCTTTTTACATAGGATTTTAATGCTGCATTAAAATCCTGTATTTCAAAATTACTTCTATTTCTTACCAAATCACAAACTGTTCTTTCTAAATCATACATTGGAATCTCATGCCCAAATTGGTTTATAACAGTTTTTTTACCCAAATCCAATAGTTCTCTCTTTACAGTATACACTTTATACCCAGCGCGAGTTAAGGTAGTTGGATTATAGCCAGAATACATCGTAATATTATGAATCATAGGTTCTCGATCCACTAGACCATAATAATACAAAGCATCATCGTGAGATACCACTCCTTTTGGACAACGTAACGATAATACATAAGCTTCATCTTCCAATGCATCTTTTGCGATATAAATGCCCGGTCCTACCTTTTCCATTCTATTTCTCTTTATGAAATTATAAATAGACTGTCTAGATAAATTCGCTTCTTTTAAACTTTTTAAATTCAAAACACCATCATTCATATAACTAAATATCTCACTCATAATATCACCTCGCATTTACATTTTTGCTAATATTATATATTATATTAGTGTTTTTGTAAATCTAACTTCTCACAGAGTACTCCTCCTATAAGGATCATACTCAATTATTTTGAAAATTTCTTAGATTCATCTACAAAAATGTGCAAATTAACACCACTAAAAAAATGCAACGTTAGATTTCTAACATTGCATTTTTGTTTACATTAATATTTAGGTGTTAATCCTACATACATATCTTTGTAGTGTTTTGCACTCTGTTCCCAAGAGACATCTTTGTTCATATTACGAACTACCATATCATCCCAGTATGGTCTACTTTCGAAGTAAAGTGTCTTAGCACGATTGATTGCATCATATAAAAGACCACTTTCATATCTATCAAATGTAAATCCATTACCAGTGTTATCAAATAAGTTATAAGGCTGTACTGTATCTTTTAATCCACCAGTTTCTCTTACGATTGGTACTGAACCATATCTCATACTAATTAACTGAGTTAATCCACATGGTTCAAATCTAGATGGTACTAATAATGCATCACATCCAGCATAGATGTTATGTGCTACATTTTCATTGTAGGCAATATAAGCACAGAAGTTGCCCTTATATGCGTTTTCATAATAACGGAATGCATCTTCATATTCAGCATCACCTGTACCTAATACAACAACCTGTGTATGTTCATCCATAATATGTGGAATTACATTATTTACAAGATCTAGACCCTTCTGGTTTGTCAAACGTGAAATCAAACCAATGACAATCTTATGATCATCTACTTCTAATCCTAATGATTCCTGTAAAGCTTTCTTATTTGCTTTCTTGTTTTCAATAACATTCTGACTGTCATATGGCGCAGCTAATAGTTTATCAGTTGCTGGATTCCAGATATCTGTATCAATACCATTTACGATACCTACAAGCTTGTTATGATGATATCTTAAGTGTTCTTCAAGACCTTCACCATATTCTTCAGTCTGGATTTCACCAGCATATGTGTTACTTACAGTAGTTACAACATTACTATAAGTAATACCACCCTTTAACATATTCGCATCCAACCAATTCTGTGTGAGGCAGTCTTTATTAAATACATAATCAGGAAGTCCTGACCAGTACTGAATTGTCTTTCTATCATAGATTCCCTGGAATCTTAAGTTATGAATAGTAAGTACACAGCTTGCACGTCCTACATTGCTGTCTTTAAAGCATGTTCTTAAATAGAGTGGAACTAAAGCAGCCTGCCAGTCATGACAATGTACAACATCCGGTGTCCAATCTAAATAATTAAGTGCTGCAAGAGCCGCTTTTCCAAAATAACAGAATTTAGGAATATCATCGATTAGATTAGTATATGGATTACCCCAAGAGAAGAATTCATCGTTATCAATGAAATCATAAACAACGCCATCTTCCTGGTATTCCATAATACCTACATAATACTGTTTACCATCTGCACATAAGTCCATAGAGAATGAGCCTTTATATTCCATCTTTTCCTGGAACTTCTGAGGAATACATTTATATCTAGGAATAATAACCTTAACATCACAATTCAACTTAGCAAGACTCTTAGGAAGAGCAGACATAACATCTCCTAATCCACCTGTCTTTACAAATGGATAACATTCAGAACCAATGAATGCTACACTTCTACGTGGACCTAAATCAACTGGTGCTGGAGCAGGAGTTTCCTGAACAACTACTTCAGGTTCTACTTCAACCTTCTTTTCAACTTCAGGAGCTACTGTTTCTTCTACTTTAGGTTCTTCCTTCTTAGCTGTTTCTTTCTTAGTAGCTGTAGCCTTCTTAGTTGTCTTCTTTGCAGTTGTTTTCTTAGTTGTCTTTTTAGGTGCTTCTTCTTTTACAGTTTCTGTCTTAGCTGTAGTCTTCTTAGTTGTTGCTTTCTTTGTTGCAGTCTTTTTAGCTGTTTCCTTTTTAGGTTCAGCTTCCTTTACTGGAGCTTCTTCTTTAACTGCTTCTGTTTTTGAAACTGTAGTTTTCTTAGCAGTTGTCTTTTTAGGAGCAGCTTTCTTAACTGTAGTTTTCTTAACTGTTTCCTTTTTAGGAACAGCTTCCTTTACTACTTCTACCTTAGTAGCTGTTTCCTTTACAGGCTCTACCTTTTTAGTTTCAGCCTTTACAGCTGTAGTCTTCTTAGTTGTTTCTTTTGCAGGAGCAGTTTTTTTAGCTGTTGTTTTCTTAGTAGTTGTAGTCTTCTTAGCTGTCTCTTTTTTAGGTTCAGCTTCTGCTACTGTTTCTACCTTAGTAGCTGTTTCCTTTACAGGAGTTTCTTTTTTAGTTGCAGTCTTAGTGGCTGTAGCTTTCTTAACTGTTTCCTTTACAGGAGCAGCTTCTTTTGTTGTATCCTTAGCAGCTGTTGTTACTGTTTCTTTCTTAACAGCAGCTGCTTTTGTAGTTGTTTTCTTTGTAGTTTTCTTTCTCATATTTTCTTCTCCGATCTCTTAGATTAAATCAAACCATAAAACCTTAACTTTCTCATTTTCTCTTGCAACATCCCCTACTATTACAATTAAACTTTAATTTCACTTAAAGTTAGTAATATATTCAAAATATTTCTTTATTTATTGTACCATAATCTGTAAAAGTTGTTTATACAAAAGAGACTTATTCCAAAAAATGGATTTATGCATATTCCTCCAAATACTTATTATATGTATTCTTATCAATACAAACATATACCTTATCCCAGAAAACATCATAATCATTATTAATAGCTAATCTCTCATAGCATTTCTCTGCATTCTCTTCTGATATCATTATCACAACCACGAAGTACTTCTGCTTCTTCTATAAGTCCTATCTCATCAAATACTTTCACAGCATCAGCATATGATTTTAGATTTAGTCCATCCATACCTAGTTCCGTATCATAATCAATGATAGTAATAATATTCTTAATCCACGAAGGATACTTTTCTAATTCACCTCTTACCTCTGGATATTCATATATATCAGCCATAGCCTGTACAAAGTCTTCACCATTGGTGATTTCTAATATTGCATGATCTATAAAGTTCACTTCTTCAGTCACCTCTCTTGCAATATATTTTACAATTATTCTATAAAACAATATAAAAAATGAATCACAAAGATCATTTCAAAACATTCCATGTATTTAAACGGGGATTTGCGTATGTTTAGCACTTATACGAACGGGGATTTGCGTATATTTAGCACTTATATGAACGGGGATTTGCGTATTTTCATCTTATATTCACGACAAGTTAAATTATGAATAGGTAAGATAGGAATCAAAAAATGCTACACAATCTCATATGTAGCACTTTTAATATTACAAATTATTTATGTATTTATGAATTGTTGATTTTACAGCATCTTTTCCAACAATCATTTCACCACCATCCTTATAAAAATCTGCAAAGAATAAACGTTCATTAGATAAAATTGGTTTTAATACTTTTATTTTTTGAATACTCCATCAAACAGATTGATTATCCAATGCATAAGATATAATATAAGTGCAATAGAAAGAGAAGGAGTTGATATTTATGGCTAACACAACTAATTTTAGCGTCCGTATAGATAGCGATATCAAGAAACAGTGCGAAGCGGTGTATGGTGAATTAGGAATCAATCTTACTACTGCCATCAATGTATTTCTTCGTCAGTCACTTCGTGTTGGCGGTTTCCCTTTTGATGTTCGCTTAAAGCAACCAAACAAAGAAACAATAGAAGCAATGCTAGAAGCAGAACGTATCGCACGTGATCCATCTGTAAAACGCTACTCTCATGTAGAGGAAGCATTAAAGGCATTGAAAGAATGAGAAAAAAGCTAGATATTATTTGGACAAGTCAATTCAAAAAAGACTACAAGCTAGCAATGAAACGCCATCTTGATATCGACCTTCTTGACGATATCATTCGCAAACTTGCAAATAATGAACAACTTCCAGAGAAAAATAAAGATAACGCTTTAGCTGGAAACTGGGCTGGGCATCGTGAGTGCCACATTCTGCCAGATTGGCTATTGGTTTATCGTATTGAGAATAATTTACTCGTCTTGACATTATCCCGAACAGAAACACACAGTGATTTATTTGGAAAATAATAGCACCTGGTACAATTACCAGGTGCTGTTCTCATTTAAAGAAAACGAACTTCAAACAAGCTTTCAACATTATTCACTCGGGTTCCAGATAAAATTTGAACTTACAATTTTCAACTTAAGAGACCTATACACCATGGGTCTCTATGGACTTTAGTACCCTCTCGTGTCTGTAACGATTAACAAAAAACGTTTTATTTATTGTTATATAGATACAAATGATGAATGCAGGTATAATGAGATTATATGGAAAGTGTGGTGTATTACATATGAATGAAGTAAGCAATGAATTTCTAGATAGAGTTTCTTCATTAATCGAAGAAGCTAAAAAAAATGTTAAGACTGCTGTAAATATTGCTATGGTCTATACATATTTTGAGATTGGACGAATGATTATTGAAGAAGAACAAAATGGCGATAATCGAGCTGAATACGGTAAATATATAATTAAAAACTTATCATCCTTTTTGACTGAGCATTATGGTAAGGGATATTCCGTTGACAACCTAAAACTAATAAGAAGGTTTTATACAATCTATAAAACTGACTCAATTGGGGAAACAGTGTTTCCCCAATTCAAAAACTACCCTGCCACTGTTACAGGACGTAAATTTTACCTAAGCTGGTCGCATTATTTAAAACTAATGAGAATCACTAATATCGAGGAAAGACATTTCTACGAAATCGAATCCGTTAAAAATGATTGGAGTCTATCAGAATTAAAAAGACAATATGATTCTTCATTATATGAACGTTTAGCGTTAAGTAAAAACAAAGATGAAGTAATGTTGTTATCACAAAAGGGACAAATAATAGAAAAACCAGCAGATGCAATTAAAGATCCATATGTATTAGAATTTTTACAATTACCAGAATTACCTGTATATTCCGAAACTGAGTTAGAGAATAAGATTATTGATCATTTACAACAATTTTTACTTGAACTTGGTAAAGGTTATACATTTGTAGGTAGACAAGTTAGACTAACATTTGATGAGGAACATTTCAAAGTAGATTTAGTGTTCTTCAATCGAATACTAAAATGTTTTGTATTAATTGATTTAAAAATTGGAGAATTGAAACACCACATATTGGACAAATGCAAATGTATGTGAATTACTATGACCGTAAAGTAAAACTTGAGGATGAAAATAATACAATTGGAATTATTCTATGCAAAGACAAAAAACAATCCATTGTAGAAATGACTTTACCTGAAAATAACAACCAAATCTTTGCGAGTAAATTCCAAACAGTATTACCAAGTAAAGAAGAATTACA
Organism: Catenibacterium faecis; assembly: GCF_014306455.1. Taxonomy (NCBI): domain Bacteria; kingdom Bacillati; phylum Bacillota; class Erysipelotrichia; order Erysipelotrichales; family Coprobacillaceae; genus Catenibacterium; species Catenibacterium faecis. The sequence continues at coordinate 30,811 of NZ_JACRWG010000018.1, read as the reverse complement.
AAATATTTTAAATGAAGAATAGAATCATAAATCGGATTTGGCAGATGTAAAAGGATTTTGACACGCATAATAAGTGATGTCAAAGCTATTTGATAGACAATAGTGGGTGTTATTCCTACAATAGAAGTGCAAGGAGGTATAGTGGCATGGAGTATGATATTGGAAGCAAAATCAAGGCAGCACGAATTGAAAAAAAGCTAACGCAAGAACAGGTTGCCGAATTGTTGGATGTAAGTCGTCAGACCATCTCAAATTGGGAAAATGAAAAATCATATCCAGATATTATCAGTGTTATTAAAATGAGCGAATGCTACGATGTCTCTCTTGACTATCTATTGAAGGGAGAAGAAAAAATGAAAAGCTATTATGATTATCTTGAAGAAAGTACAAATGTTGTGAAAAGCAATATCAACAGAAACAAGATTGTTACGATTCTCTCTTATCTATTGATTTGGGCATCTGCAATGATTGTGTTCTGGTTTTTTACAAGTGGAAGTGATGCTATGGGTTACAGTTTGATGTTCCTTTGGTTTATTCTTCCTGTAACTACATTTATTGTGTCCGTCATTATTGGTAAAAATAACTTTTGGGGAAAAGGAAAATGGGCATTTACTCTTTTCTTTGGAGTAATGTATATGCTTGCTGAATATGGCACATTCAAAATAGCAAACAACATTGCTTTTAATAAACTGAATCTCCCTGACTTGGGAATGATTATAGCTGGCGCAATAATCTCTGCAATCGGTATGTTGGCAGGTTCACTGTGGAATAAGAAACGCCACAATTAAAAAAATAAGCAACAAGAAAAATACTAATTTACCCATAAGAATTACCTGAAACAAAAAGAGATTTGAATGATGAACATACATCAATCAAATCTCTTTTATCATTTACAGGCTAAAAGCCTGTCAATATTTTAAAATGGCGTCCCAGATAAGATTTGAACTTACGACCTTTCGCTTAGGAGGCGAATGCTCTATCCAGCTGAGCTACTGAGACACTTATAAGGGGGCTTATGCCCCTTTTTATAATTCACGATGTACTTTGACACCATTCTCTTTCACAATCATACCAGGAACACCTACTACTGTACAGTTTGGTGGTACATCTTTTAATACAACTGAATTCGCACCTACAATACTGTTATCTCCTATAGTAATATCCCCAATGATTTTTGCACCAGCTGAAATCATTACATTATTGTGTAAGGTTGGATGTCTTTTACATGTATGCTCTCCTGTACCTACCCCTCCAAGAGTCACACCTTGATATAATAAACAATCATCACCAATAATGGTTGTTTCCCCAATTACAACTCCCATACCATGGTCAATAAATAATCGTTTACCAATCGTTGCACCCGGATGTATTTCAATCCCTGTAAAAAAGCGTGCTACTTGTGACAGGAAACGTGCAATTAATTTCATATGACATTTTGTCCATAAGAAATGATTGATGCGATAAAAAAAGATAGCATGTACACCTGGATAGTTCAATATGACATTGAACCAGTTACGTGATGCTGGATCATTTTCTAATACTGCACCAACAATAGTTTTCGCCATTCTCCCCACTCCTTTTTCCCTATTATAAGGATTTATCATTTGATGGTCAAACAATGTAATAATAAATCCTAGTCACCTTAGGGATTAGATACTGTCATTGACAAAATATAATATATTTTTTATTATCTCTCTAAACAGGGAGGCTATTATGTTTCATATTGCGATTGTAGATGATGATCAATCGATTCATCAAAAGTTAGAAGAAATGATTACTTCTATATTATTCAAATACCCTATACATTTTACAGTATCTCACTTCTTTTCTGGTAATGAATTTCTTACTAACAAAGATACATTTTCTCTTATCATATTAGATATAGAAATGAATGATGGAGATGGTATTTTAACTAAGAACTCATTAGAAGTTCATACTCCTATCATCTTTCTCTCTTCATACCAGGATAGAATGATAGAAGCATTTGGTAATCATGTAATTGCTTATTTATTAAAAAATAGTCATACCTTGTCACAGGACTTAGAAAGATATCTCATTCAAATATCAAAGACAGATTGTATCTATTTAGATAATCAGATGATTGATTATAAAGAAATCATCTACTTAAAGGCAGATAATGTTTACACAATAATCCATACATACAATAAAGATTATCTCATTCGCAAATCATTAAAAGATATGGAGAAAGAACTTCACTTCCCTTTCTATCGTGTTCACAAGTCATACATTATTAACTTTGATTATTTGAAAGATATCAATCACTTAAAACTTACACTCACAACTTCAGAAATAATCAAGATCAGTAGAGGCAAACTAAAAGATATCCAACAAAGCTATTATGATTATATAAGGAGTACACTATGATTTCATTTTGCGAACAAATATTACTCATGTTGAATATTTTGATGATCCGTTATTTATTATTCAATAAAGAGTTCAATAAACACCATTGTGTTAAGGGAATAATTTGTTTCTTAACTTCATTAGTTATGATTGTATTAAAGAAAGAAATCAATCCCTCTATCATCAATATCGCCTTTATGTTTCTTGCTTATATTTTTATTTTTGATTTATCCTTGGAATCTATCAAAGAATTTATTTCTTCTTATATTGTCATGGTATTCTTTCAAATATGTATCAATTCGTTCTTGTCATTCTATGAAATCAATAACTTATCATTCATCAGTGCACTTGTATCATTGATTCTTATAACTCTCCTTTGTTTTATCACAAAGCGAAATCATTTAATCATTAATAACTCTATTTTGATTATTCTATCTTCTGTCTGTATATTATTATCAGCACAGCTTGTCTTATTGACTAATCTCTACATTTCTATGAATAAGAGTATAAAATGGAATATCATTTTATTTCTCATTACATCACTATTATTGATGCTCTTACTATATTTCTGTTTGAAAATGAATTATGAAAAGAAAAAAGAAGACATATCAAAACAGAATCTAGAAACAATCATCCAGTTGCAGCAGTCATATCTTTCTTCTTATACCCACAAATATCAGGAACTTAGAAAATTCAAGCATGATTACAATAAACAGATTCTCATGATTAAGGACTATTATTTAAATCAACAAGATCAACTGCTTCCTTATTTAGATATTCTCAGTCATCATCTATATAAGACCGATAATGATTCACAAAATCATATCATTAATATGCTGTATCAGTATTTCAAAGAGGAATATCCTCAAGTCCATAGTCATATAGATGATCAAATACTAGGAACTATCACAATGAATGATTCAAAGCTATCATCATTAATATATAATCTATTTAAAAACAGCTTTGAAGCATCTTCTAAAACAACAGATAAAAACGTTTCTATCTCTTTAAAAAACAAAAACAACAATCTATATATACAAATAAAGAACTCAATTGATCAGCCTGTCACTCTTAAAGAAGGCTATACAAGTAAAGAAAATAAAAATGATCATGGTATTGGACTCACAATCATCAATGAGATTGTAGATGAATATCATGGAATTAATCAATACCAGCAAACAGACCAATGTTTAGTGAATGACATCATACTCTTTGATGTGATTCACTAAACAACAACAAACTGCACTTTACAACAACTCCATGTAAGTGCAGTTTTTATTATGTTAGAGTGCATGTGAAAGAGAGATTACTATGAAAAAAGCTATTATTATCATCTTTTGTATCCTTACATGTAACTTCTTTTCTGTAAGCTATACACTCACAAGTCATGAATATTTTAATCATATTGTATATGCAGAAAAAGAATTACCTGGCTTTTATTCTATTCAAATTCCTCATGATATTATGAATAATGATTCAACTCAAATCATAAATACTGTAGAGAATTATTTAGATAAATATCAAGGCAATTTGTTTATCACCAAGAATAAAAATAACCATTACAAGAAATATGTTTATCTTACTCATGATAAGAATCAATATTTAAAGTCTACTCCTATGTTTGATCATACATTTACTTTTAATGTTTATAATTTGGATAAACTATTGAGTGATGGATATCAGCTAGAGGGAGAAGTATATGTTACCTTTCCAAATGAACAGTCTTTCAATCAATTTAAAAATGAGATGAATGCAACATTACATATATCTATAAAAGACCTCAATGACTCAAGCGGACAGGTTGATTATATGATTTGGATTATCATTTGTTTAGCTGCTTTCTATTTCATTCTTATGTTAGTGATTATTTATGACTTACTGCAGAATTATAAACTTTTCAGCATCAAGAGACTTGAAGGATATAGTTTATTTTCTATTGGGTATGATTATATATGTCCCATTATACAATCACAATTTCTTATTACTTTCATAGGATTCTTTGTCCTTACGTTACTAGTATGCAGGCATATAAATCAATCTGTCATTCATTTTTTAATTGATCATTTCTTGATCCTATTCTTATTTCTATCACTCACTTTGATTATATGTGTTCTTATGATCAATCACTTTAAAGATGTGAAAGCGATAGACTTTCTCAAAAACAAAGGTCCATCTAAAACAATCATTTATTTCAATCAAATAGTTTTATTCATGATTGTTTTAGTTATTCTATTTCTCTCATCTATTGGAATAGAGACTGGTTATTCGCTATTAAGTAGAATGAATAATCATAATGAGTGGAATACAATGAAACATTATTCTATTTTGAGTGAAGTCTCTAATGTAGAGAATAGTGACTTGTTTACTAGTCAGAATTTTTTAAACAAACAAAAAGAACTTTATCAAGAATTCAATCATCTTGGTAGTCTCTATGCAGACTTTAATGAATTTGATAAAGAAACATATACAAATACAAGTATGGCCTATGTCAATACAAACTACTTAAAGAAACAAGTGATTCAAAATATACATGGACATTCTATTCGTATTAGTGAAGATGAAAAGAAAAGAGTAGTCTTGGCACCTCAAAACTATTCAAAAAAGAAGATATATAAGATGACTCAGGCTATGTTTGATACACCACATGGTATTAAGATTATCTATTATAAAGACAATCAGAAATTCTTTACTTATAACTCTTTAATCGTATCTGATTATTCAAACAGTATTACAAATCCTGTTGTACAGGTTCTTACAAATGAAAATGGATTACCTGAAGATTATGATGTCATTCTAGGATATAAATATAATCCTTATAAGATCAAAGACTCTCAAGAGAGAATTCAGTCCATTTTAAAGAAATATAGTTTAAATCAATATGCTTCTAAAATCATTACCGCATATGATGAAATGTCTCTTTTAAATCATCAAGAACAAACACTCTTTATTGCGGTTATTATGATTTCTGTCGCATTAATCAGTTTAATGATATTAATGATTTACCAGAATATTCATATATTCATCCAGTATCATGCATCACTTCTTGCGATAGAGACAATGGAGGGTTATACACCTCTTAGCAAGTATTTCTATTTTGTGAAATCAACAGTTGTTTTATTTATATCGACATTCTTGATTTCTTTATTATGTCATTCTTATTTCATCTACACTCTTATTATTCACCTGATTCTTATGATTCTATGGGGTATGACTTATGTACTTTCCATAAAGAAATTTGAGAGAAAGAATATCATTCATCTATTGAAAGGAACTTTTTAAATGATTGAATTAAAAAACATAAAGAAACACTATGATACAAAAACAATCTTCGATCATTTTAATCTCACTATAGAAGAAAATGAACTTGTCGCAATTGTAGGAAATAGCGGTTCTGGTAAATCTACATTACTTAATATCATGGGGTTATTAGAAGAGGTAGGCGATGGAGAAATTATCATTAATCATCATTCAATCTCAAATAAGAAAGATGCATTATTACTTATGAGATATGATATAGGCTATATGTTTCAAAACAATGCTCTAGTAGATGATTATACCGTCAAAGAGAATCTTGATATTGTGTTGAAGTATTCAAAATTCAATAAGAAAGAAAAAGTGAATGCGGTAAAACAAGCACTATCTACTGTTGGACTAGAAGGATATGAGAATAGAAAAATATATTCTTTATCTGGTGGAGAAGCCCAGCGTATCGCCTTTTGTAAGCTGCTTCTTAAAAAGCCAAAGATTGTGTTATGTGATGAACCTACCGGTTCACTTGATGAAACAAATACAAAAATGATGATGAATCTATTATTAGAATATCATCATAATGGTGCCACTGTAGTGATTGTGACACATGATCTAGATATTGCGAAGCTTTGTGAAAGAGTCATTCATATTTAATCAGTAATAGGCAATATAGTACCTTTTCTATATTGCCTTTTTTGATTGCAGTATTTTCGATTTTATTTCTAGATACAATTCTTTTGTATTCATATCTTCATATTCCATAGAATCAAAGCGATAATTAAGAATCTGTTCATCGTCCACATTCTTTTCTTTTTTGATTTTTTTAATAATCATCTTCAGAATTATTGATTTACCGCAGCGTCGAACTCCAGTCAATATTTTCACAAATGGAGTATCTACAAAAGGCATGATTTTGTCTAAATATAGTGGTCTTTCTATCATACAATCACCTCTTCCATATATATGGAATCGCAAAACTACCATTTCAACAATAGTTTTGCGGTTTTAAACCGCAAAACTTTCAATCATAATAAACTATTGCGATTAAAAAGGTGTCATTTTACTGACACCTTTAGCCTTTATTAGGAAACTTAGAATATACAAATTGACGTAAACGTGGATGTTCTCTCTTATAAATGAGCTGATAGAGCACATATGCAATTATACTTGCTGCTACAGCATCCATAAATGAATGCTGTTTGATGAACATTGTAGATAATGTAATAAGTACTGCTGAGATAATCGCAAATATATGCATTGGTTTATTATCTTTAAATTTCTTTGATTTAATAAGTGCTATCGCACATCCTATTGAATTAAATACATGAATACTTGGAAATACATTGGTTGGTTTATCTGCTCCATAAATAAATCTTAACCAGAATTGTTCAAAGGCATTCCCTGTAAGTACTTCTGGACGATGACAGAATGTTGTTGGGAAGATTGTGAATATGATGAGTGAAATGGTCATACCACAGGCTAAGAATGAAAAGCCACGATAGAATTCATCTGCATCATAAAAAAACAAAAATAACAAAGTTCCTGCAACAAATAAAAACCAATAGATATAAGGAATAATAAATGCTGGTACAAATGGTATGATACGGTCTAATCCTACATACATATCAAAGAAATGACTAATATCTCTTTGTTGTAAGCCAAAGTACCAAGGCATATAAAATACAAAATAGACAAGAACCCATGCATGTTCATGAGTCTTTATGAATTTCTTAATCATTTAATCACCCAAATTTCATTCTATCGATTCGGTAGGTAATAGTCAACATAAAAAAACAGTGATAGAATCACTGTTAATTGAAACCAAATAGTTTCTGTGCAAGTTTATATCCACCAACGATTAGTTTACGTCCTAGTGGATCATTTAATTGCATAGCAAGACCTAATGCAGTCTTCTTTACTTCCTTATAAACGGCAGGCTTTGTATCCTTCATATAAGCCCATAAATCATTACGTTTCTGTAAGTTTTCTTCTGTACCACTCTTTACGCAGAGTACTGTAGTTACTGTAGTAATCATAGATAGATACTTGATTAAGTATTTTCTCATCTTACGTGATTTAAGCTTATCAATATCAATCGCATCAATCATACGTTTATTCACTCTGATCTGCTGATCAATACGTCCAATCATCACTGTTTCATTCACTGACTGATCATCACGACCAATGAAATAGTGATATAAATCAACATTTAGATAATACATAGTCTGAACAAATGGAATAGGTTCATACACAAATAAGTTATCTACATAGAATGTATGTTTAGGAAGTACAAGACCACTTGCACGTAATACTTCTGTACGATAGATAATTGAATGCATTAATAGGTTCTGTGATGGATAGAAATATTTCACATCATACCATCTAAAAATCTTATTTTCAGGTAATGCATTTGTATAGCGAATAGGCTTCTGTGTATTCTTTGATGGTTTATCATAAACATAGTTACAGATCATCATATCAACATCATTACCTAGTTTCTTTAATGTCTGAATCACTTTAACTAAAGATGCTTCATCAAACCAGTCATCACTGTCTAATACTTTAAAGAAGCGTCCGGTTGCATTCTTTAAACCAGTATTCACTGCTTCACCATGTCCACCATTTTCCTGATGTATACATCTGATTGTTGCAGGATATTCTTCCTCTAATAAATCTCCTATCTCTCCTGTCTGATCCTTAGAACCATCATCAATGATTAAGATTTCAATATCATTTTCACATATTAATAATGGTTCAATAGCATGTCTCATATAATCTTGTGAATTATAACAAGGCACTGCAACTGTAAGAGTTTTCATATTTTTACCTCCATATAGATTTATTTTACCATAAATCACCTTAATAAGGCTATAATTTATCAACTATCGCTTGTGTTTACATCTAAAATTAATGTAATATATACTGTATACGTAAGGAGTTGAGGTAAACAAATGAATAGAGACGTAACATATAAGGATAGTTTACTATTTCATATTAGTACAATGAAGTTTCTTTGTCCTGTATTTGGTATTATCATGTTAGTTCTTGGCTTTATAGAAGCAAAAGACGGTTATTATGTGATTACAGGGCTTGGTGTCATCGGGCTTCTACTTATGATTTATATCACTTTAAAGGTGAACAAGAAGAAGACTTTCTCTTATATGATGACTGAAGATGATATTACTTTTAAAGAAGGTAATAACGAAAAGAAGTATGCTTATGAAGACATTACTAAACTAGTAGATGATGGTAAGACACTTACTATTTATTCTGAAGAAGGTGTGATTGCACAGCTCTCTTCATTAGAATTTGAAGTGGCTGATTTAGCTGAATTAGTTGAAGAATGTACTGATCATAAGATCCCTTATGAAGATATTGAAGGTACAAAGGAAGCACCTAGTCGTATGCCTTCTGTATCAGTTATTAAACCAGTAATGCTTGTATTAACACTTATCCAGTTAGTGTCATTAGTGGCTGGTATGATTGGTGCACTTGATTCTCTTGTTGTAGGTGGATTAATTTCTATCGTTATCCCAGTGCTTGCAGGTATTTACTATTTAGGTCTAACTGCCGAAGGAAATCAGCCAGCAATCAAAGAATTATATGGATTGTTCTTCGGTAACTTTATTATCCCTACTATTACAGGATGGTTAATTCTATTTACTAAATATGCAATGGAAAATACAAGACCTCTTATTTATGCAGCAATTATTGTATTCTTAATTATCTTTGTATTCTATCGCTGGATTGGTGAAAAAGCTGGATTACCTAGAGATGCATTATTTACATGCTTCCTAGTTATCTTTATTCCACTTGCATTATGCTGGATCAATGATCCTCTTGCAAAGGTAACTAATACAGAAGAATGTATTATTACTAAGACAGAACATTATACAACTAAGTTCTCACAAGTATATCATTTCAATGTAAAAACAGGTAAAAAGAAATTTACTTATCGTGCTACTGCAAAAGAATTTAAAGAGTATAAGAAAGGCGATACAATAACAATCGTTACTAAAACTGGACCTTTCGCAATCAGCTATAAAGAAATCAAGAAATAGGCATTTGTCTATTTCTTTTTTTATGCAAAAAAAATAGAGTTCCATCATGGGAACTCTATTTTAATCTTTGTGAATAAATGAATTGATGCAATCCACTAGTTCATCAAATTCCACAATAATCTTATCTAAATATTCCTTTCCGGCTGGTTCTAGGTGATAATACACTCTAGCTTTATTGTGGTAAATGATTGTATTGCTTGAAATATAGCCATTTTCAATGAGTTTGTAAATAATAGGATACATAGTACCATTCTTCGGTTCAATACGACCCTTAGATTTTTCTGCAATCTCTTTAGTTAGTTCATACGCATATTGATCTTTTTCTTTCAATAAGCTTAAAATCATTAAATCAAGTTTAAATAAATAGTTTGAAGTCTTTGCCATAATTAATCACCTGTAATAAGATTATCAAATATTAGAAGCGTTTTCAATACATTTTTTAAATAAAATGACGTATTTGTGCACCAAACTGTACTTTTATCCTGTTTACAATAAAAAAAAGCGTCATTTTTTTAAAATAGTGTGTAAGAAAAAGAACTCTATGCCTTAAGAGTTCTTTTTCTTACCATATCAATATACTGGTCTTCATGTAGGATTCTAATATCCTGACCTTGTCTTGATAGTGTCATGGCTTTTTTTATCTTCTTATTGCCTTTTTGATATCTTGTCTGCTTGTAGTCCTTTTTCCCAATAACGAGATATCTTGTCTGTGTTGTGACATGGAATGATGGTGTCATACCATCCTGTTCTACAAATGCTTCTATTTCTTGTTTTGTATGAGCAAGTTTTCCAGTGAAAGCAACTGTTTCTTTCTGTATTCCCATCCTTACTTCCTGTACCTTATCACTTGATACAAGAGGTTCAATAAAAGAACTTGTCATACGTCCTAAAGGGACATTTTCCTTCTCGTGGAGCTCTTTAAGACTTGTATAGTGATGTTCATCCATCATCTTCTTTAAAAGTTCTGCACAGGCTAAAGAATCAGCCAATGCATTATGGGCATTCTCTAATTCCACTGAATAATAATCACATAGAGAACCTAAGCCATACTTTTGTAATTCAGGATGAAACAGCTTTGCGAGTACTAATGTACATGATAAGAAACAAGTAGGCTTTCTTATACGAAACCTTCTAAATACTGCCAATAGATGATTTAGATCTGATTGGATATCATGAGATATCACAATACTGTTTTCAAAATATTGACTAATCTTTGGCCAGATTTCTGGAAATGTAGGTTGTTTCTTTAAATCCTGTGGTCTGATCTTATGAACCTTATAACGATAAGGATCAAAAGTCAATTTAGGAGGTCTAATAAGTGAATAGAATGTTTCTTTTACTTTCATATCCTCCAATACGACTATTCCAATAGAACAGATACTAACAGGATCATTATTCAATTCTTCAATATCAAAGATTGTTATTTTTTCACTCATTCAATTCCCACTGCTTTCTTTGCTAACTGATCTGCCTGTTCATTATAGAAGTCTCCTGTATGAGCTTCTACTTTCATAAAGACAATAGGCAATTGTTTACGGTATTTAGCCATTTTATCAGCATAATACTGTGTTAACTTCTTATTAGCTTTCCATTCTCCAATAGCCCACTTTTCAATACCCATATAATCATAATAAATCACAATACCATCATATTCAGGATGTTCTACTGCATACTTTACAGCTGCAAGTGCCCCAAATATTTCTCCTGCGACATTACGACTAGATATACATTCTTCATTATCTCCATGTCCATAAAGACGTTTAATGACCTGCTGTCCATCAATTAATACAGCACCATAACCATATACTTTCTTTTTCGCATTAAAAGAACCATCTACATAAGCAATTAACCCATGTTCCATTTGAGGCATTTCTTTTTTATCAGAAATAAACTCTTCTGCTTCCTTGCGTGATGTAAAGGACTTATAAGAAGCATTCTTAAAGCCATGAATCTGCTTCTGACATTCTGCCCAAGAGTTATAAATACCTGGTACTCTTCCGTTTTTTACGGCATAATATTTCATTTTTATCACCTACCCCATAATAATGAAAACAATAGGCGTTGTCTAGTTAATTATGCAAGTTCACAAAAACTATTTACTATGTTAAAATGAAAGAAATAAACAAAGCGAGGTTATTTTATGTTGATTGAAAAGAGATTTTTGAAATATGTGAGTTTTGATACACAGTCTGATGAATCTTCTACAACATCTCCTTCTACAGAAAAACAATTTGATTTAGCTGATTTCTTGAGTGAAGAAATGCAGATTTTAGGTGTAGATGAAGTAGAAAGAACAGATCAGGGAATTGTATACGGAAAGATTTATAGTAATTCTGATGAGCCTATGAAGGCAATTGGATTTATTGCCCATATGGATACTTCTCCAGATGCAAGTGGACATGATATTCATCCACGTATTATCCGTTCTTATCCAGGAGGACGTATTATTCTTAATGAAGAAAAGAAGATGTATTTAGATTCAGAAACAAATCCTGAATTAAAGGGTCTAGTGGGTGATGATTTAATTACAACTGATGGAACTACACTTCTTGGTGCAGATGATAAAGCAGGTGTAGCTATTATTATGAGTATGGTAGAGTATATCTGCCAGAATAGAGATTTTAAGCATGGAGATATCTGTATTGCGTTTACTCCTGATGAAGAAGTAGGTAGAGGTACTGAAAACTTTGATGTCAAGAAATTTGGTGCTGATTATGCTTATACAGTAGATGGTGGTAGAATTGATGAATTCAGTTTTGAAAACTTCAATGCCTATAAGGCTGATGTCACTATTACTGGTAAGAGTTATCATCCAGGTGATTCTAAAGGTAAGATGGTCAATGCTCTTACTTTAGGTCGTCAGTTTGATACAATGCTTGGTGATAATAAGCGTCCTGAAGCGACTGAACATAAAGAAGGCTTCTATCACCTTCATCATATGGAAGGTGATGTTTCTACAACTAAGATGACTTATATTCTAAGAGATCATGACATGGATAATATGCATGATATGATTCATACAATGCAGTTAGCTGCTTCTTATTTAAACCAGGTCAATCATGGTCATTATATTGATATTGACTTTACTTTACAGTATAAGAATATGATTGAAGTTATCAATAAGACACCTGATATTGTATATAAGGTAAAACAGGCCATGATTAATATAGGACTTGAGCCTATTGCATCTCCTATTAGAGGTGGCACTGATGGGGCTAATTTAAGCTTTATGGGACTTCCTTGTCCTAACTTAGGTACTGGTGGATATAACTACCATGGTCCTTATGAATTCTGTAGTATTAATTCTATGAAAAAGGGTGTTAAGTTACTTCTTGAATTGATTAAGGAGGCATAATATATGAAGTGTTTGTTTATTATTAATCCTTCTAGTGGTACACATGCATTCCAGAAATCTATTGATCAGTTTATTGGTCAATTAATTCTTCATACTAATGTGAATACGATTGATACTTACTTTACTAGAGGAAAGAATGATGGATTAGAACGTGCTGCAAAACTGACTAAAAACGAATATGACTTTATTGTAGCAGTAGGTGGAGATGGTACTATTAATGAAATCATAACAGGACTTATTAAGAGTGAATCTAAGATTCCTCTTGCAATCTTAGCTGCAGGTACTGTCAATGACTTTGCGACTTACCTTAATCTTCCTAATACACCAGAAGCATTCCGTGATATGATTGCTCGTTTTAAAACAAAGAAGATTGATGCAGGTTATGTAGATGATCATTGTTTTGCGAATGTATTAAGTGGTGGTATGTTTAGTGATATTGGATTTCTTGTCACTAAAGAGGAAAAGAAAAAGTTTGGTCCTCTTGCCTACTACATCAATGGATTGAAGATGTTACCTGAACAGTTAGGCTTATCACTTCATCTTAAAATAAAAGCAGATGAAATAGAGTTTGAAGAAGATGCTGCCTTATTCATGATTACGAATAGTTCTCATGTAGGAGGATTTCCAGGAGTGACTCCATATGCTTCTACAAGTGATGGTAAGTTAGATCTTATTATTATTAAAAAAGGAAATGTAGCTGAACTACTTAATGTCTTTATGGATTATAAGCGTAATCTTCATCCTCAAAATCCAATGATTCGTTATGTCCAGGCAAAGGATATCACAATCAGTTGTGATGAGGATATTGTCTATGATATTGATGGTGAAAAGGGACAGACTTTCCCTGTTCATGTTGAATGTTTAAGACATGCAGTTTCACTTATTATTCCAGATCAAGATGAAAAATAATCACAAAGAGGAAAATCGATTGATTTTCCTCTTTTTTAGTTCATGATGTTAAGTTATTTATTTCTTTGTAAAGAACTTGATACTTCTATAGATATAGTAAGCGAGGGCAGCACCTGCCATATAATAGAAGAAATCAGTAATATCAAAAAAGCCTCTTAATGAAAGTAATTTAGCTACTTCGAAAATAAAGCTAGCACCTAAAATAAATGTGATTAACTGTCCTAACGTACAATCCTTCTTGATCACATAATATAGTGCGATTGGCATCACTAAGAATACCTTCATGATAATATTCATTTGTAACGCCTGATAATTTGAATTAGGATTATAGTAGAACGGAACAAGATTAGTCGCATTGGCTATTCTAGAGAAATAAGGTGTACTATTACTTAGAATAGGTCTTTTCTCTATTATAAATGCGATAAATACAAGTAAGTAGAATACAATAATGCATAATTTAAACGATAGGGTCTTTTTCATACTTTCCTCCTGTTAATATAATCATGAACTATATGACTATCTTTACTACTTATTACTACAACTTTATTATACACTATCCAAAAGAAAAACTGATAAAAATCAGACTTTTTGTGCGTTTTTTCCCTTTTCTACTAATTTATTCAATAAAGCCACATACTCTTCAAACTGTGTTCTACCTTCATCAGTCAAATGATAAGTTGTCTGTGGTCTGTTATTTACAAATTCCTTTCTCACTTCCATAAATCCTTCTTGAATAAGCTTTTTAGTATGTGTTGTCATATTCCCGTCTGTACAACCTAGAATCTCTTTCATCTGCTTATAAGTGAGATTTTCAATACTTAAACTGGCAATCATTTGAATTCTTATGTGCGATTCAAATACCTTTGATGTATTGTTCATAACGTTTTCCATTAGATTTCCTCCCTAGCATTAATAGAATCAGCATTACCAACATGCATTAATTCCTAGTTGCTTAGTATAATTTTCACCATATATAATAATTATATAATTTATATCAATAAATTTAAAGGCTATGGGCTATAAAAAAATAGAAATCATCACTGATTTCTAATTTTTTAGAAGGTTATAGAGATTATAAATCATAATTACTGTCGTTATCACAATCAAAGAAATATTATTATATGTGAATTGTGTAATCACATTTGTATAAAGATGATTCTGAATAGTGGCAGTATATTGGTCAAAGAGAAGGAATAGACCTACTACAGCATAAACAGCACTGATGATCTTAGTGACATTATTCTTGGTTGCCATCACAAACATAAGAATAAAACATATCGCAATTAAAATATTTGAGATAATGGAAAAAGAAATGGCAGTAGAATAATTCTGATCCTGTGTAAGTAATGTGAGTGCATGCTGGAACTTCTGTACATATTCTGTTGATGAAGTTTGTATGATATAAAGTGCTATAGGAGTTGCCCCATAGATAATTGATTTCGTCGTATCTTTCATAGTGATTCCCCTTTTATATGTATTTTAATCTATTTTAATGTAAGTTACAAGACTGCCACTCTAAATGTGATTAAATATACTCACATCGAGATAATATAAGTTCTCACGAACATTACTTACTATGTCATCGTGTATGCTTTTGATTGACCGAAATCATATCTACTCACAAGTTCAAGTACACTTCATAGTCGTAAATTCCCGAAATAGCCTTCGGTACATACCTACGTTTGCGTTTTTTTATGCAACTTCGTAAGTTATAGCATCTCTCAAATTAAGTGCAGCATTGAAATCTCTGTCTTCGATATAACCACAATCACATCTGAAAACTCTATCTGAAAGTTTTAAATCTTTTTTGATGCTTTTACAGCAATGACATGTCTTAGATGATGGGTACCATCTATCTACTATTCGAAGTTCAATTCCGTACTCCTTGCATTTAGCTAAAAGCTTTGTTTTAAATTCATAAAACTTCTGCGAAGCAACTGCCTTTGAAAGATGCTTGTTCTTCATCATTCCTGATACGTTTAGATCTTCAATCGTTATATGAGATGGCTTGGTTTTCACTATCTCTGCGATTATCTTATTGATGTAATCAGTACGAATATTGTCTATTCTATGATGAAGCTTCTGTATCTTAAGCCTTTGTTTCTGTATATTTCTTTTTTGAGTGGACTCTCCTTTCTTTATATTTTCATACTTTCGAGAAAGACTTCTCTGTTCTCGAGCAAGCTTTTTTTCAAGCTTCTTTAATTTTGCAGATTTATTGATGTTCTTATAAGTTTTTCCATTAGAAACAATCGCAAAGTCCTTTAATCCAAGGTCAATGCCAATTCCTTCACTGGAATTGTTAACTATCCTGTGATCTGGGATTTCTATAAGAACTGAAACATAGTATCTGTCAGCCTTTATTGAAACATGACCGCTCTTAATTACGTATCCATCTTTTGTAGTTGGAATATATCCTTTCTCTTTGATGCGTACCCAGCCAAGTGATGGAATCTTGATTCTGTGTCTTTCACAGCAACAATCTTTTGGATTATTTCTTACAAAATACATTTTCACATCAGATTTGCCTTTCTTCTTAAACTTTGGGAAGGCGCTCTTGTGGTTAAAGAATCTCTTCAATGCGGTCTGTCCGTAATTTACAACTGCCTGTGTTACCGATTTTGAATAAGCTTCCTTGATCCAGAAACATTCTGGATGATTCGGAAGATACTCATTGTTGAGCCATACTCTAAACTGGCTGCTGCTCATAAACTTTTTGCCACTTTCATGAAGCTCCTTATTATGAGCAAGATAGAAGTTATAGATAAATCTGCAAGTACCTATTGTTTTACGAATCCTGACTTTCTGCTCCTCTGTTGGATTTATTTCCGTTTTGAAACTCTTCAGCAATTTCCTCATCCCTTTCTATCAGTTTTTATACTTATGAAACCCTTTGCAGCCTGCAGGAGAACACATGGAGTATTGAAACAATATCCTGCATGAGTTCTCCATCTAATTTCTAATCTAATTATAGAACAAATAGAAAATTCATGTATTCAGTTCAGCTTCATGAACGCCGATTTATAGGCGTTAATAAAATTTAATTTTCACTAACCTGTGGTCTGTGGGTATTCAAATAATTCTTTTACATTATAAAACTATCTTAAAAATGTAACTTGATTTAGTAAATGATGATTATAAGTATAATAATGCCTTTAGTTTTGGTTCGGTTTGCCTTTAAAGTTCTTTTTCTATCTCAACGTTATAACATCTTAACAGATACGCCTAAAAGTTCTGTAAAATCCTTTAATTTATAATTTGTGATATTTGATGTTTTCATTTTAACGCTCTCCTTTGAGGAGATTTGAACACATTTAATCACAATAGTCGATATAATTAGTTACTTATATTTTCCTCCTGTAACTTCTACATTTAAATAAATTTTTTTAAATAGTAATATACGTTTACTCCTTCTTAAATAATTCTTATAATAATTATAGAGGAAAAACATAAACGAAAGCGCAGGTGAATATTATGAATGTTTCTCAAGCTCTTTATAGCAGCTTATTTCTTAAGCTTCTACCATTATTGATTGTATCATTATTCCTTACATTCTTATTAGTAAAGGCAAAAATGTTTAAGCTATTTTATCTACTTATAGGTGTAGAAGTCATTGGTACATTTGTGATGCACTATAGTACGATATCGATGTCTATGATGTTATATGAACAGACAAAAGCCTTTAGTACTCTTTCTAATATGTTCATCATAGTTGGAATGTATCTTCTTATTCCTCTTCTTTCAATCATACTCTATATAATATTAAGAAAAAGAATTTAAGAGCGATTTAGTCAATCGCTCTTTTAAGTTTGAGATACGTAAGTCCTACACATGTAGTCATGATTTCAGATAGTGGTAATGATGCCCAGATTCCTTTCATACCTAATTGTGAAAGAATGATAGATGCAGGTACGATAAGTACTACACCACGTAATAGAATAAGTGTAGAAGCTATTTTAGCGCTTTCTATTGAAGTAAAGTATGTCGTTAAGACAATGTTTACCCCTGCAAAGAATAGGCCAATAAACATTATTTTAAAGCCTTCTATTGCTAGTGTATATAATGTTGGATTGTTTGTCTTATTAAATAGAGAAGTAATCATAGAGGCATTTGTGAAGACTGTTAAGTAAATTGTGAAAGATATTAATAAAGAAATAGTAAGAGTCATTCTTCTTAACATAATAAGATTCTTTGTATCATGAGAACCATATGATTCACTAGTAAGAGGCTGCATACCATTTGCAAGACCATTAAATATTGCAACACATACAAGCCATATATTACATACAACACCATAAGCAGCAACACCTATATTACCTGTAATCTTTAATATAAGTGTATTAAAAAGAAGAACAACTAAACCACTTGATATCTCTATCAACATAGAAGGAAAACCTAGTTTAATAATTCTTTGAATCATAGAGAATTGAAAACGAAGCTGAACGGGATGGAATGTATTCTTCTTTTTAATGAAGTGTAAAGAGAGAATACTTAAGCCAATCAAAGGTGCAAGACTTGTCGCAAAAACAGCACCAAACATTCCCATATGACATAAGAATATAAATACATAGTCTAGTACAACATTCATCAGTGAAGCTACAATCATAGCTGTTGTCGCAAGAGCGGGATTGTTATCATTTCTTACTAATGCATTGAGTGCATTATTGAAGATAAAGGCAGGTGTAAATATCATAATAGTTCTTAGATAAATGACTGTATCTTGTAATACGGCATCATTGGCTCCTAGCATTCTTGCAAGAAAAGGACTATATAATACTCCTGTAATCATGAAAAGTACTCCTATTACAAGTCCTAAAAGCACTGTATGATCAAATACCTGATTGATTTCATCGTGCTTGTGATCTATTTTCAGGATAGATAATCTAATACCAGATCCTATTCCTAACATGAGCCCTATCCCATAAATAAAATTAAATACAGGTATCGCAAGATTCAATGCAGTGAGTCCTTTATCCCCTATTCCCTGGGCAATAAAGAATGTATCAGCAAGTATATAAAACGATATAGCCATTTCTCCCAATATGCTTAAACATATATATTTAATAAATCTTTGTTTCATAGTTTTCCCCCTTTATAAAAAAAAGAAATAGTGAACTCACTATTTCAATTCTTTTGCGAGACCTCCTAGAGATGTTTCTTTATAAGCAACATTCAAGTCTTTGCCTGTTTCTTTCATAACTCTTACAACTGTATCGAAAGGTACTTTATTCTTACGTACATAACCTAACTGCCCTGCAAGCATAGCCGCATCATAAGCACGTAATGCAGCCAAAGCATTTCTTTCAATACAAGGAATCTGTACATAACCACCTACTGGGTCACATGTTAATCCCAAGTTATGTTCCAATCCCATTTCTGCTGCATAATCAACAAGACTATTATTTAACTCATTGATCCAGGCCATAGAGGCACTTGCCATCGCACAAGCTGTTCCTACTTCTGCCTGACATCCTCCATCTGCACCAGCAATAGTTGCATTATATTTAACAGTATTACCATATAATCCTCCAATCGCAAGTGCCTTGACTAAGTCTCTCTTTTTTAAGCCCATCTGATGATATGCATAATAGAGAATAGCTGGTAGTACACCACTTGCACCACATGTTGGTGCAGTAACAATCATATGACCATCTGCATTCTCTTCAGAAACTGCATAAGCATAGCTGGCAATAAATAAACGTTCCTGAGCCATTTCATGATGTGTATTTAAAGCCTGTTGATACATAGAACCAGCTACTCTTTTTAATTGTAGACTGCCCTGTAAGATGCCCTGTGTATGTAACCCATTTTCTACGCAGGTAAACATTGCTTCAAGAACTTCAAATAAATATTCTTTAAAGTTTTCATCTTCAAAACGTAAGACATAATCATAAAGTGATAATCCTTCATTTTCACAATAATCAATGACTTCACGCATTGTATGATGAGGATAGATTTCTACCTTATCCTCTTCTAAGTCTCCCTTAAAGTAAATTTCTCCTCCACCAATAGAATAAGCTTCAATAGGTTTTAATGCCTCTCCACCACAATATACTGTGACTAACATCCCATTAGGATGGTAAGGTAATTCACCGCTCTTAAAAGAGAAATCACATGGTACAGGCGCAAATGTCTTCTGCATGATTTTATCTGTTAAATGTCCTTTACCAGTTAAAGATAAAGAACCATACAGATCAACATGTACCTTTTCCATATCTGGATAAAGTGATTTGATTCTTTCAGCGATTTTCATTGGTCCATAAGTATGAGATGAGGAAGGACCAATTCCTATCTTATAAAGTTCTCTAAGTGATTGCATGTATTATCCTCCTTTAAAAAAAGCAGGCTATGCCTGCTTTTATTTATTCTTTAATGCCTGTTTAGCAAGTGCTAATCCACCACATAATCCTGCATTATCAGCAAGTCCTGGATAAACAATATAATCCTTGATCTTATCTGTTGTAATTTCTTCTTTTGCAACATAGCCGTTCAACATTTCCTGAACGTATTTATGAATCATTGGGAATAACTGTTTCTGGTGCATAACACCTCCACCTAAAATAATCTTCTTAGGTGAGATTGTAAGAATATAAATACATAAAGCCTGAGCAATATAATAAGCTTCTAAATCCCATGCTGGATGATCAACAGGTAATTCTTTAGCGCTCTTACCCCAGCGTTCTTCAATAGCTGGTCCAGCTGCTAAACCTTCAAAACATGTTCCGTGATATGGACATTTACCCTTATAAGTATCTTCTGGGCGAGTGATCAATTTCATATGACCCATTTCTGGATGTAGTAAACCGTGTACAAGATTACCTTCTACAACAGCACCTCCACCTACACCTGTACCAATAGTCAAGTATAAAGCGCTATTTAATCCTTTAGCAGCACCAAATTCTACTTCACCTAAACATGCACTATTTACATCAGTATCAAATCCTACAGGAACACCTGGGAATGCTTCTTCTAAATCCTTTACGACATTATGATTAGACCATCCTGGTTTAGGAGTAGTAGTGACACTTCCATAAGTAGGACTTGTCTTATCTGGGTCAATTGGGCCAAATGATCCAAAGCCAATAGCTTCTACACCCTTATCCTTGAAGAATTCAATTGTTTTCTTCATTGTTTCTTCTGGTGTTGTGGTTGGGAAAGATTCTCTTTCAAAAATGTTACCATTCTCATCACCAACACCAACGACGAACTTTGTTCCTCCGCCTTCAATAGTACCTAATTTCATTATCCTTTACCTCCATAATAGTAATCACTCATATTTTAAATTATTTACTACTAAAAGTAAACGAGCTATTTTTAAAGGCATGAAATTTTTAGGCTACCATTTTATCATTTTTATAATATGCATATTGATCAAGTGAATAACCATGTTCCTGCATGACCTTGGTCATGATTGTTCCTTCAATCATCGCACGTTTAGCAGTTATTACTTTATAGTTTTCTTCCTCATTATGAGTATGAATAATATCCATTAATTGATTATGTATCTCATAATAAAGGCTGCATAAAGTATCTAAACTCTGATTCTGTAAGAAAACAATGTAATTTTCATCAAAAAGCAATTCATCCATGAAAAATGCCTCCTTCTAGGAGACATTATATCATACTTATTTATATTTATCTGTATGTAGAATCTTATTTGCGTTTTCTACACGTTCATTTGTAGGTGGATCAATTCCTTCTAGCTTATATTCTAAGTTAAGTTCCTTCCACTTATATACACCAAGAGTATGATAAGGAAGAACTTCTACCTTTTTCACATTACTTAAAGTATCAATATAATCAGCTAAAGCATGAAGATCTTCATCAAAGTCACTTCTTTCAGGAACAAGTACATGTCTAATCCAGATAGGCTTATTGATATCATTCAAATATTGAATCATATCAAGAACACGCTTGTTTGAAACACCAGTTAATACCTGATGTCTTTCGTCATTGATTTCTTTAATGTCAACCATCAATAAATCAGTATATTTCATTAATTCCTCAAACTTAGAGAAGAAAGGCTCTTCTCTTGTAAAGCATGCACCACTTGTGTCAATACATGTATTGATTCCTGCAGCTTTAGCAAGTTTAAAGAATTCTAATAAGAAATCAATCTGTACAAGTGGTTCACCACCAGATACAGTAATTCCACCATCTTTACCCCAATAAGGTTCAAAACGCAAGGCACGGTCTAATGCCTGCTGTGGTGTCCATTCTTCAAACTTCTGACTTGCCCATGTATCTGGGTTATGACAGAATTGACATCTAAAAGGACATCCATGTAGAAATAAGATAAAACGTACACCTGGTCCATCTACAAGACCAAATGTTTCAACGGAATGTACACGAGCGTTCATTACATTCTCCTCCTCTATAAAAAACAGTCTCATAAGAGACTGTTTTAATTATTACATATGATCGTGACAAGTTCTAGCAATTACGTCCAACTGCTGTTCTCTAGTTAAGTCAATGAACTTAACTGCATAACCAGATACACGGATTGTGAAGTTTGCATATTCTGGTTTTTCTGGATGTTCCATTGCATCGATTAACTTTTCTTTACCGAATACGTTAACGTTTAAGTGATGAGCACCCTGTCTGAAGTAACCATCCATAACTGTTACTAACTTATCAGCTCTTTCAGCTTCGTCATGACCTAAAGCACTTGGAGCAATTGTCTGAGTATTTGAGATACCATCTAATGCCCATTCGTAAGGTAACTTAGCAACTGAGTTTAATGAAGCAAGTAAACCGTTCTTTTCTGCACCATATGATGGGTTAGCACCTGGAGATAATGGTTCACCAGCTTTACGTCCATCAGGTAATGAACCTGTAGCCTTACCATAAACTACGTTAGAAGTGATTGTTAAGATTGAAGTAGTTGGTTCAGAATTTCTATATGTATGATGCTGTTTGATCTTTTCTAAGAATGTATGTAATAACCAAACTGCGATGTTGTCAGCTCTGTCATCATCGTTACCATAACGAGGGAAGTCACCTTCAACTTCGTAATCAACTACGATACCATCTTCATCTCTGATAGTCTTAACCTTAGCATATTTAATTGCGCTTAATGAGTCTACTACATGTGAGAAACCAGCAATACCAGTAGCGAATGTTCTACGAACATCAGTATCGATTAATGCCATTTCTGCAGCTTCATAGTAGTATTTATCATGCATGTACTGGATTAAGTTTAATGTATTTACATATAAGTCTGCTAACCAGCCCATCATGTTTTCATATTTCTTGATAACTTCATCATAATCAAGATATTCAGAAGTAATTCCTCTATATTCAGGACCTACCTGCTGTTTAGTCTTTTCATCGACACCACCATTGATAGCGTAAGTTAAGCACTTAGCTAAGTTAGCTCTTGCACCGAAGAACTGCATTTCTTTACCAGTCTGAGTAGCTGATACACAGCAGCAGATTGAATAGTCATCGCCCCATACAGGTCTCATAACGTCATCGTTTTCATACTGAATTGATGAAGTATCGATAGAAATCTTAGCAGCATACTTCTTGAAGTTTTCTGGTAATGCTTCTGTATATAGAACTGTTAAGTTTGGTTCTGGAGAAGGACCCATATCTTCTAATGTATGTAAGAAACGGTAGTCATTCTTTGTAACCATTGAACGTCCGTCAGTACCTAAACCTGCAACTTCAAGAGTAGCCCATACTGGGTCACCAGAGAATAATGCATTGTATGATGGGATACGTGCGAACTTAACCATACGGAATTTCATAACGATATGGTCAACTAATTCCTGAGCTTCGCTTTCAGTTAATGTACCGTTAGCTAAATCTCTTTCAATATAGATATCAAGGAATGTAGAGATACGTCCAACTGACATAGCTGCACCATTCTGAGTCTTGATAGCTGCTAAATAACCAAAGTATAACCACTGGAATGCTTCACGAGCGTTAGTAGCTGGTTTAGAAATATCATAACCATAAGCTTCAGCCATCTTCTTCATATTGTTAAGAGCTCTTACCTGTTCAGCAATTTCTTCTCTCTTTCTGATGATGTCTTCAGTCATAGATCCGCTACCGCAGTTAGCAAAGTCTTCTTTCTTCCATTCAATTAATGCATCGATACCGTATAAAGCAACTCTTCTGTAGTCACCAACAATACGTCCACGACCATATGTATCTGGAAGACCAGTGATAATCTTATTATGACGTGCTTTCATAATTTCAGGAGTGTAAACATCAAATACACCCTGGTTATGAGTCTTATGATATTCAGTAAAGATTTTGTGTAATTCTGGGTTTGGTGTGTAACCATAAGTTTCGCAAGCCTGTTCAGCCATACGGATACCACCATAAGGCATGAATGCTCTCTTTAAAGGCTTATCTGTCTGTAAACCAACAACAGTTTCTAAGTCCTTCATGCTTTCATCAATATAACCAGGTCCATAAGCAGTTAAACCAGAAACCACTTCAGTTTCCATATCAAGAACTCCGCCTTTAGCTCTTTCTTCTGCCTGAAGTTCCTGTAATCTGCCCCATAATTTATTAGTTGCTTCTGTAGGTTCAGCTAAGAATGATTCATCGCCATCATATGGTTTGTAGTTATTCTGAATGAAGTCTCTAGTATTTACTTCTTCTTTCCATAAGCGGCCTTTGAATCCAGCCCACGCATCAGCAAAACGATTTGTATCCATTGTAACAATTCCTCCTTAAAGTATAAAAAACTACTGAATTTTGTTACTCATCCTTTTCAGCGATTTCAATATACCATTATTCAAAATGTTTGTCTATGGATTTGCTTACATTTTTGTATGCGTTTTCTGTAAACGTATAACATTTTTTACCTCGTGATAAAAAATTTTCTCATAAGTTTGTTTTATTTTCCGAAATTAGTAATATTATATTTGTTGTTTTAGGAATAATGCGCTTACATTAGTAACTTTTTTCCTATCTAAAAATATTTTTTAATTATTTTTTTACAAAAAAAGGAAATGCAGCATGCATTTCCTAGACTATTTTTCAGGTATGATTTCAAGCCAGTATCCATCTGGATCCTGGATAAAATAGATGCCCATTGAAGGATTTTCAAAACAGATACATCCCATCTTTTCATGTAATGCATGTGCCCCTTCATAATCATCTACATGAAAAGCTAAATGGAATTCTTCTTCTCCAATATCATAAGCCTGTGGATGATCTTTAAGCCATGTGAGTTCTAATTCAAATGGAGTTGTTTCGTTACCAACATATACAATAATGAAGCTTCCATCTTCACTCACCTTACGTCTTCTTTCAGTTAAGCCTAATGCTTCTTCATAGAATTTAAGAGAAGCATCTAGATCCTTAACGTTATAGTTTTCATGTACCATCTTAAATTTCATAACAATACCTCTTATTTAATTTTTTCTAACACAGTTTCACAGATAATACTTGATGCTTTGCCAAAGATCATAGTAAGTGTTAAATGACCTGCCACAATACCACTAGCCCCTAGTGTTTTAATTGTTTCAACATCAAGATCCTTATCCTGCTTTAAAGTCGCCTTTAATTTAGAAGGTGATGCTTCTAATGCAGTAATGTTGTCTTTACCACCTAATGCTTTAATTAATAGATCTGCATCAATCGGACATTGTTCTTTACTTGTTTTCTTTTTACGAGTCATCATCACAACAATCACAAGTACAACTACGATTGCCGCAATAATCCCAATCATCATATTTTTAGACACTTTATCCACACTGCCACTCAAAATGTGATTAAATATCTCACATCGAGATAATGTAAGTTCTCACGAACATTACTTACTATTTCATCGTGTATGCTTTGGATTGACCGAAATCATATCTACTCACAAGTTATTGTACACTTCATAGTCGTAAATTTCCGAAATAGCCTTCGGTATATACATACATTTGCGTTTGTCTTCATCATTCCTGATACGTTTAAATCTTCAATCGTTATATAAGATGGCTTGGTTTTTACTATCTTTGTGATTGATTCTATGATGAAGTTTCTTACCCCAAACCTTTTTTTGAGTGGACTCTCCTTTCTTTAGATTTTCATACTTTCGAGAAAGAGTTCTCTGTTCTCGAATAAGCTGTTTTTCAAGTTTCTTTAATTTTGCATATTTGTTGATGTTCTTATAAGTCGTACCATTAGAGACAACGGTAAAATCTTTTGGCTTATAATTGTGATACTTAGTGTATTCATTTTAGCACTCTCTCGAGCATATTTAAACACATTCAAACACAATAGTTAATATATTCAGTTACTTATAGTTACCTCCTTTTTATTGAAGTATCTTTAAAATATAGTATACTATAAGAATGAAAAAAGTAAAAAGAAAAAAGGAGGGCACGCATGGAAAACCTTGAAGAAACACTCAAGAAATATCCTCTTATTGCCTTAATTATATTGCTTGGTGCCATCAGTTGTTTTGCGGTTGCAAGTGCTGCACCAATTATGACCAACATTGCGAATCCTTATACACTATGGTTGAAGCAAGGGCTTTATTATGTTATAGGTGGCATTCTAGGCTATATTGTCTATAAAATAGGTCAGGATACCCTATATAGTCATATTAAAACACTCTATATGATTTTTATTGTATTACTTATCGGGCTTGCAATAGACCATTTTGTGTATACAAAAGTATTGCATATCCACATAGTACCTCTAGCAACCTGGGTGAACGGTGCGACTTCATGGTATACTATCCCAGGATTCAGTTTTCAGCCTTCAGAATTCATGAAGATCATCATGGTTATGTATCTTGCGAAAATTACACAGGAATATAATGATCGTATCTTAGTTAAGACAACCGATAGTGAAATCCAGTATATTATTCAAGTCATGAAGATTTCTTTACCACCAGCTATTCTTATTTATTTGCAGAATGACTCAGGGGTTATGATGATTCTTATGGCAGCTGTTTTCTTTGTATTATTATCAAGTGGTATGAATGGAAACTGGTTCCTATTTATTTTAGTAATTGCAGTAGTAGGTGTACTTGGAATGGCTTATTTATTCATCTACCAGAACGGAGTCTTTACATCTATCATCTCAGGACATAAACTAGACCGTATTTATGGCTGGCTAGATCCTGAAGGAACAACCGGTAACCAAGGGTTACAGTCATGGTATGCTCAGTTATCTTATGGAACTGCAGGATGGTTTGGACATGGCTTTAGAGCTGTTGTCAAGGTCTTCCCTGAAGGACAGACAGACTTTATCTTCTCAGTTATCGCGACTGATTTTGGTTATGTAGGTGCACTCATCACTTTACTTGCAATTGCAGCATTTGATATCACTATCTTAAATATTGGCTTAAAGAGTGATAATATTCGTGATAAGACATTTATCATGGGGACATTTGGATGTCTCATCTTCCAGCAAATATGGAATATTGGAATGATTCTTGGATTACTTCCTATTACTGGTATTACTTTACCAATGCTGTCTTATGGAGGATCTTCATTACTTTCATATATGTTCGCAATGGGTATTATTATTGATATTGATTATCAGAATAAGCTTCGTGATGTAAAACATAAACAATACTAAAAACGACATGCCTCTCATGAGGTATGCCGTTTTTCTTATTTCATATAACTATCCCTTAATATCTTTAAGTAAAGCTACATGTTCACCATAAATATGTCCTGTTTCAGGTACATAGATAATAAGTGCTTCTTTTTCATTCTTATAAATAGAACGGCTCTTTTCTACAAAAGCAAATAAGAGATTATCCCCCTTAGTCGTCTTAAGCTGTACTCTCTCATTATACTTCACTGGTGTAACCACATATTCACAAGGTACTGTAGGTACCTCTTTTAAGTTCACCATTTGTTTATAATAGCTATAAACCATAAAGAATAAGCCAGCAGTAATAGCCACCCCAAGCGCATAAATTACTTTAGATTGAGTTGGAACAAGAAAAGCAGCCACTAATGTGATAATCACAACTACAGGAATAATTCTAGAGAACTTCTTATAGTGCTTTCCATATTCATTACATTTATAAGTCATATATTTTTCTGACTGCTTAAGATTTAATTTTTTTAATTCGTACATCGTTGAACACCTTCTTTAAAGTCATACATTGTTGTGTGATAGGATGTTTAAAGGCTATTTCTACACTGTCTAGATAGAACCCTTCTCCTTCACCATAAAGTGGATCTCCTACTAATGGACATCCTAAATAAGCCATATGAACACGTATCTGATGCGTACGTCCTGTTTCTAGCTTACATTCTACTAAAGAATAGTCTTTAGTTGTTTTAATAGTACGGTAATGGGTGATTGCTTCTTTACCGCCTTCTTTTACTTCTCTTTTAGTCCCATGACCTTCTGCATGGTCAATAGGCGCATTGACAGTTCCTTGTCCTGGATTACCTTTTACAAGTGCATGATATACACGTTTCACCTGTTTGATATCATGAGAAAAAGCATCATGAACATAACGACTTTTCGCAATCATCATGAGTCCTGATGTTTCTTTATCAAGTCTATTTACTAAGTGAATTGCACTTTCAATATGATTTGCTTGATAATAATACATAATCGCATTCCCTAACGATTCTGTTAAGTACTTCTTAACAGGGATACAGGCAAGATTAGGCTGTTTATCAATGATCATCAAATAATCATCTTCATATACAACTTTTAAGGGAATATCTACAGGAATCACATGACTTGTTTCTTTAGGAAAAACAATAGCCACACTATCCCCTGTTACTGTCTTATAACACAAATACTGCTTTTCTCCATTCACTAATATCTCTCCATGATTTCTAGAATCTTTGACTAACTTCTTAGAAATACCATGTAAATAGAAAAATTCATCTAAACGCATATCTTTGTGCTGTTCATCTATTTCAAACTGCAAGATCATAGATATGATTTCCTCAATCTCTTCACAAATGATACATGACGATAATCACAGAAATGAGCCACACGTTTAGATAAACGTGCTTCTATGACATCATGATCCTTTAATTCAAAAATATCTGTATCAATACCTAAAACCGCATTCTCGTTAAAATCTGTCTCAAAGCGCACTACATCCTCATCTCCTAAAATAAGAGGACTGCCTAAAGAACGATAAGCATTATGATGAATACCCGCTATTTCCGTCACCTGCATCAGTCTTAAGCTAGGATTAATCACTGCCCCACCTAATGATTTATTTAATGCAGTAGAACCTGAAGGAGTACTGACACAAAGTCCGTTTCCTCTAAATGTTTCCATATGTTCATCGTTTACATACATATCTATGACCTGTGAACGATAACTATTCTCTATACGCATTTCATTTAAAGCATGAAAGATTTCTCCATTATAAGAAATACGCAAGAGATGTCGATCAAAGATTTCAGGTTCTTTTGTAAGAATATCTTTTACAAGCTGTTTATACTCATCCTTTAAATAGTCTGTAAAGAACCCAAGTGTTCCTGTATGGATTCCTACAAATGAAACATCATTTAAAACATGCTCATAACGATGAATAGAATAAATCATAGTGCCATCTCCACCTACAGAAATCACTATATCTGGATGTTCTTCATCATAAATCAGTTCTTTGAGTTCATCTCTAATCAAAGCAGCAAGATGACGGGATACATCATCTTTTTTTGACACAATTGCATATCTTTTCATTTTTTATCACCGCTATTATTATACTTTCTATTACCTTTTTACGCAATATGACTTGTATTGACGTGTTCAACTCTCAAGTATATAATTTGAGAAAATGAGGAGACATTATGGAAAAAAATCTTGAAATAGAATATAAGATGTTATTAAGTGAAGCTCTATTCAATCAATTGATGAATGACTTCAAAGGGCATACTTATAGTCAGACAAACTATTATCTTACAAGTATTGAATTAAGTGCTCTACGCTATAGTCTTCGTATAAGAGAAAAAGAAGGTTATTATGAGATGACTTTAAAGATTCCTGAAAAGAATGGTCGTCTAGAACATAATCTAGAAATTACTAAAGAAGATTTAGAAATGATTCAAAAGGGTGAAATACCTGATAATGAGATTACTCGTTTATTAAGTAATAAGGGATTTAATTTAAATCTTATTAAACAGGCTTATTCTTTGACTACTATTAGAAGAGATGTCCCTTTTGATTCAGGTATGTTATCTCTTGATGAAAATCATTATAACGGAATCACTGATTATGAATTAGAATTTGAAGTGAATGACGAAGAAAAAGGACTTAAACAATTTGAAGAATTATGTCAAACATATCATCTACAGTATAAAGGAAACTGTGCAAGTAAGATTGCGAGAGTTCTAAGCACATTAAAAGCAGGCCTATAAGCCTGCTTTATTATTACGATGATAGTCTTCCACAAGTGTAGATGCGCTGAATTGTGGACAGTTGTCAAACTTCTGACATTCTGCCAGCTTTCTTAATTCTCTTGGAATAAATGCGCGAATTTCTTCCGCATTATAACCTACCTGAAAACGTCTTTCATCAATCATAATAGGACGTTTTAAAATAGATGGATTCTTCTGAATAAAATGAATTAATTCATTGGTAGACATATCTTCGATGTCTACTTTATTCTCTTTGATGATTTTAGAACGTTTAGAAATGATATCATCCGTACCATTCTCGCTACGTTCTAATAGTTCACGTAGTTCATCTTCTCTTAGTATTGTAGAAAAGATATTCTTTTCTACATAAGGAATATCATGTTCTTTGAGCCATGCTTTGACTTTTCTGCATGATGCACAACTTGGTGCGGTGTAGATTCTAATCATGATTTTCTCCATTTCCCCGCGCCTTTGTTGCGCGGACACAAATATATAACCAAACTCAAATCCCCCAAAACTCTAGTGTGCATCTCGATATAATAGTATAATCAAAGAGAGGTGGT
>NZ_JACRWG010000017.1:0-40206 GCF_014306455.1 Catenibacterium faecis | reverse complement strand
GAATACATAGCCACTGTAATTATCAAAGTCCAAATCAATATGAAAAAAGTTATGTAAAGATTAATTGAATTAGTAAAGAAATCTCAGTTTGACTGGTACTTTTTCTTGACGTAGTACCAAAGCCATCGAAATTTTATCTGGATGGAATTCTGGAAGGATGTAAGGATAACCAGATTCCAACGGAGTCTGTCATGGAAGCGGTAAAACGTACCAGACAGGAAGTAAAAAAAGAAAAAAATCGATATGCAAGATAAAACGTACCGCAGAGGAAACATCTTCTGCGGTATTTTACTGAAAAAATCTATTTATAATAGGAAGGAAAAGCACATGAAGGTTAGAAAATTAAAGACCAGAATTGCTGCTTTTGGACTGGCTGTCCTGATGGGCATCAGTACCTTGAGCAGTGCGAATGCGTTTGCGGCCGAACAGACAGGCTCGGAACAGCAGACGGAAGTACAGGCATCTGAACAGGCGGTAACAAGCCAGAAAGATACATCAGTTACAGCAGATGATATCACAAAAGCAGTTTCAGATGATACATTTGCAGTGGAAACCAGTATGGAAGGAATCCATTATGATGCAGAAAAAGAAGATGTTACGCTTGTAAGTATCAAAGATGAGAATGGTGGAGAGTATCATTCAGACAAAGCAGGAACATATATTGCCACTTATATGGTCGTTCCAAAAGATAAGAGTGACAGCTATACCATCACCCGTAAAGTGACTCTGACGGATACCGAAGGACAGGCACATTCCGAAGAAAATGGTGGAGAGAAACAGAAGTCAGATACAGAATCTGAAGATGATTCGGATTCGCCTGTGCAGAACTACACAGATGTAGAAATTGAAACATCCGAAGAAGATGCATCTGCACAGGCAATCAAAGAACTGAAAGAGGACATCGAAGAGGGAAATGTGATGGTATTGTCTGCGGCTGAAAGAGCTACAAGCAGCGGTTCCACAGTTACATTGACAAAGGGGAGAACTATTTATTATCCAAGTTATATTGGAAATTATCTTACTTGCCTGTTTACAGTCAATGGAAAAATTGCATACTGCCTTCAGTCCCAGAAAGCATCCCCACCGAGTGGAAGTTATGTAGCACAGGTACTGGACAGCAATAAAAATCTGCAGAAAGTCCTTTATTATGGTTATGGCGGGGCAGGAGATCTGACAGGAAGTTATCTGTCTGGAAAAACGGAAGATGAAAAGTATGTGTATACACACATTGCAGCCAGCTATGCTTATGCAGGAGAAGCCGGATTTACAGGGTGTAATTATAATGACCTTGTAAATGCAGGGGTTATCGCATATATCAATTATCTGTTTGGACAGGAAGAACCGCCAAAAGGTGAACTGAGCCTTTCAAGCACAAAGCTGAATGCAGTACGGGATGGAAACATCCAGAAAACACCAAATATCACACTGTCTGGAGATCACAGAAACTATGTGACACTGAGTGTACCAGAAAATGTGACAGCACATAATCTTTCCAAAGGAACAAGTGTTACAAATGGAAAAATCCAGATTTATGGTGGAGATACATTCTATCTGTCCGCAGATTTATTACTGACAGGCAGTTATGCTTCCGGCAACTTATATGGTTCTGTCGGAAAGACATGGAGAACACTGGTGTTGACAACCGGAGATTCCAAGCAGGATATCGGTGTATTTGAAAGCGAAACAGCAGCGCCGGTAAGCTTCAGTGTACAGTGGCTGAATATGACACGCATTGAACTTATGAAGAAAGATGTCAATACACAGAATCCACTGTCAGGAGCAGTTTATGGTATTTATACTGATAAGAAGTGTGAAAATCTGCTGATGACAATGTCAGCAACCGGAACAGACGGAAAAGCAGTCAGCGATTATTTTGATTCTGCACTGAAAACAGTGTACGTGAAAGAGATCACTGCTCCGACAGGATACAAACTGAATACAGAAGTATATAAAGTGGCTGTTACTGCCGGAAAGACAATGACTGTAACAGCAACAGATGAGAGAGTCACCGGAAAGGTGAAAATCGCAAAGATCGATAAAGAAACACTTGCATTTAAAGCGCAGGGGGACAGTGTTCTTCGTGGTGCTGTGTATGGTCTGTATGCAAAAGAGGACATCGTGCATCCGGATGGCACAACAGGGGTTCTGTATAAACAGGACAGCCTGATTGCACAGGGAGTCATCGGAGATGACGGAACACTGGAATTTTCAGAATTATACCTTGGAGAAATGTATGTAAAAGAGATCACTCCACCGGAAGGATATACACTGGATACTACCAAATACGAGGTATCAGTAACTTATGAAGGTCAGGATGTTGCCGAAGTGACAAGAGACCTTACGGTAAAAGAGCAGGTAAAGAAACAGGCATTCCAGTTAATCAAAATCAGTGAAGATGGAGAGCAGACAGAAACAGACCTGGTTGCAGGAGCAGGATTTAAGGTATATCTGATCAGCGACCTGACACAGGTAAAAAATGGAAAACTGAAGCCAGCCAATGGAGAAAGCTATACAGCAAGCGATTTCAAAAATTATGACTTCAGCAAAGAGCAGGTTGCAGTTACTTACGAGAATGGAACAGCCGTACCAGTACCAGAACTGATCACTGATACAAAAGGATATGCAGTCAGCCCGGAACTGCCGTATGGAAGTTATGTTGTAGTGGAAAGTACTACCCCTGAGAATTTGAAAACCATTGATCCATTTGTTGTAAATGTGGAAAATGACAGCAGAGAGCCAATGCAGTGGAGAGTATTTGATGACCGCCCGTTTGAATTTTTGCTGAAAATTGTAAAGAAGGATGCACAGACTGGAAATACTGTTTTAAAGGCTGGTGCTTCTTATAAGATTTACGATGTGACAAATAAGAAATATGTGGAACAGGTTGTTCAGTATCCGAAGAAAGAAAAGATCAGTGTATTCGAAACAAACGAGGAAGGATATCTGATCACACCGCAGGAACTGAAGTGCTCTACCTACCGAATCGAAGAAGTGAAAGCACCGGAAGGATTTGTAAGACAGGGAAGCGAGGAGTCCCTGTATGATGGAACAACGATTATTTCACCATTAGAACAGACTACAAAAGGAACATATAAAGAAAATCCACAGAGTGGTATTGTAATTACAGTATCCTCAAACACTGCACATCAGATTGATCCAGATACAGGAGCTGCGATTGTAGAGGTAGAACAGAAAAACGATGAACAGGTAGGAAGCCTGCTCCTGACGAAAAAGGGAGAACAGCTTACCGAAGTAACCGGAGATTCTGTTCTGGCAAAAGTAAAAGCACTGGTTTCAAAAGTAAGAAATGCCGTATCTGGAAAAGAAGAAACAGGTATTTATAAAGGCTTTAAATATGAAGAAACCGGAGTAGAAGGCGCTGAATTCGAAATATATGCCAAAGATACCATCTATTCACCGGACGGAGCAAAGGACGAAGCAGGAAATCCAGTTGTCCGATATGAGAAAGATGACCTGGTAGCCAAACTGACTACAGATGAAAATGGAACAGCAGTTATCAACAATCTGCCACTGGGAACGTATTATCTGAAAGAAGTTGTAGCAGGAGAGAATTTTGTCCTAAATACAGAACAGAAAGAATTTACCCTGACAGCAGAGGATGATACACAGGCAGTTGTTTATGAAGGCGTTACCTATAAAAATGAAAGACAGAAAGTTTTCGTATCAGTAGAAAAGAAAGATTCTGTCACAGGCGAAAAGCTGGAAGGTGTTATTTTTGGACTGTATGCTGCAGAAGATATTCTTTCTAATCAGGGAGAGGTTCTCGTAGAGAAAGATACCTTGCTGGAAAAGAAAGCAACGGATGCAAAGGGAACACTTACTTTCGACAGTGATCTTCCACATGGAAAATACTATGTCAAAGAGGAAGTCAGAAAAGCTGGATATCTTCCAAATGAGGAAGTATGGAATGTAGATGCAACTTACGAAAATCAGAATCTTGCAAAGATTGAACTGAACAAAGAAGTTGAGAATCAGCCGACAGAAACACGCATTACAAAAACAGATGCAACTACCGGAAATGAGCTGGAAGGAGCCAAACTGCAGGTCATTGATAAAGACGGAAATGTTGTGGAAGAATGGGTAAGCAGTAAGGAAGAACATGTCATTTACGGACTGCCGGAAGGAAGTTATACCTTACATGAGGAACTGGCTCCTTATGAAGATGGCTATGTGTCTGCCAGCGATGTGATGTTTGAAGTCAAAGAAGATGGCAGTGTGACAAAGGTTGAGATGAAAGATGAATATTCCAAAGTGGAAATTTCAAAAACAGACCTTACAACCGGAAAAGAACTGGAAGGGGCAAAGCTTCAGATTATCCGCAAAGACGGAACTGTTCTGGAAGAGTGGATTACAGATGGAAAACCACATTCCGTTGAAAAACTCCCAGTCAATGAAGAACTTACTCTGCGTGAGATCACAGCACCGGATGGTTACGAGATTGCGGAAGATGTCACATTTACATTGAAAGATACAATGGAAGTCCAGAAAGTAGAAATGAAAGATGCCAGAACACCGGAGAAAACAACAGAAAAAACAAATGCACCAAAAACAGGTGATAACCAGAAAATATGGGCGTTTGTTCTGCTTGCACTGGCATCTGCTGGAACAGCTACAGGAGTGACTGTATACCGCAGAAAGAAGTCAAAAATGACAGACAACAAAAAAGAAACAGAAGAAAAATAAAATAAGAATTACAGGATAAACCAATCTGACAGGGCAGGAGATGTGCATAAAGCAGCTTCTGCCCTGTCTGTATATAAGGAGAAGAATGATGAGACGTTTTTATACAGCAGAATCAGTAACAGAAGGACACCCAGACAAAGTATGCGATCAGATAGCAGATGCAATCTTAGATGAATGTCTGCGTTACGATCCATCTTCGAGAGTGGCGTGTGAAGTCCTTGCTACAAGAGGAAATGTGTTTGTAGCAGGAGAAATCACCAGCGGATATGAACCACCAGTGTTTGATGTGATCCGAAAAGTTTTAGAAGAGTGTGGATATTGTACAGATGGGATAGAAATGGATACGTTTGTACACCAGCAGAGTCCAGATATTGCGAAAGCAGTGAGTGTGTCGAAAGAATTTCGGGATAATATCGGCGCAAAATTAAGAGATAGAAGCAGGGGAGCTGGAGATCAGGGTGTTATGGTCGGATATGCGTGTGATGATACTCCGCAGCTTATGCCAATGCCGACTGTTCTGGCACACCGGATCACACGTGAACTTTCGGCTTGCAGAAGAAGCGGATATATCAAAGATATCTTTTCGGATGGAAAAGCACAGGTAACCGTAGAATATGAAGATGGAAAGCCAGTGAGACTGGAAAGTGTTGTTGTTTCCTGCCAGCATGGTGCAGAAAAGAGCCTGAAGAAGTTAGATGCCGAAATCAGAGAGAAAGTGCTTCGCTCAGCACTCAGATTACTGCCGCCGGATGAGGATACGAAGATTCTGATCAATCCGTCAGGAAAATTTGTGTGTGGAGGGTTTGATGCAGATACCGGACTGACCGGAAGAAAGCTGATGGTGGATACTTATGGAAGTATGGTTCCGCATGGCGGCGGTGCATTTTCAGGAAAGGACTGTTCGAAAGTAGACCGTTCGGCAGCTTATATGGCAAGGTATATCGCAAAAAATATAGTAGCTGCTGAGTTTGCAAGCAAGTGTCAGGTGTCTCTGGCTTATGCAATCGGAGTAGCAGAGCCGGTTATGATTGAGGTGGATACCTTTGATACAGGGAAAGTGTGTGCGGATGATTGTCTGGCGGCAGCAATCCCACTGGTGTTTGGAGTGACACCTGTTCAGATCATGGAATCCCTTCGACTGAACCGTCCGATTTTCCGGCAGACGGCAGTTTTTGGTCATTTTGGAAGAAAGGAGTTTCCTTGGGAGCGGACGGATAAGGTACTGGATCTTCAGGATGCAATTCTGTAATGCCCTGGGTAACGGAAGAAGAGATTCAGGCAGCAAAAAATATGACTGCGTATGAGTATTTGCGGACGCATCAGGCACAGCGGTTGCAAAAGACAAGAACCAGAAATGAATGGCAGTTGACGGACCATGACAGTTTTAAAATCAATGAACTGTCCAGCAAATGGCATTGGAAATCCAGAGATATCGGTGGCGTGTCCGCACTGCGGTTCCTGATTGAAGTAGATGGAATGAAATTTACAGATGCCGTAAAACTGTTGTGCGAAGAGAGTCCGTCTTTTATTCCGACACAGTCTGCGAAAAAGGAAAAACCACCCTTTAAGCTGCCGGAGAGATATTGTAATTGCAGACGAATCAGGGCTTATTTAAACCACAGAGGAATCAGCGATGAAGTGATCACGTATTGCATTTCGCATGAAATCCTTTATGAAAGTGTCCCGTACCATAACGCTGTTTTTGTTGGAAAAGATGAATCCGGAAAAGCAAGATATGCATTCCTGCGAGGAATCTATGAAAAAAACGGGAAAGGATTCAAGATGGAGCAGACCGGGAGTGAAAAAAAGTACAGCTTTTGTATTCCACCTGAAAGAGAAACAAAACGAGTTGTCGTATATGAAGCGTGTATTGATGCACTGGCCCACATGACACTGGAAGAAGGAAAGAGGGATAAATATCGTCTTTCCCTTGGAGGAATCGCTGCTCCGAAAGAAAACACACAGATACAGAGTGAACGTTTTAAAAAGCTGCCGGATGCACTGGAAGAGTTTCTGAAGAACCATCCGGAAATCAAAGAAATTGAAATCTGCACCGATAATGACTTTGCCGGGAGATGGGCGAAAGAACAGATGAAAAAACATTACGAGGGAACGTATCAGATTATTTGCAATCTGCCGGAAAAAGAAGGGGCAGATTATGCAGACCTTGCGAAAGAAAAAAAGCAGACAAATAAATGCAGGGACAGACCATTAGAAAGAAGGTGATAGAGAATGGAAGAAAAAGGAACGATGCACGTACATCTGTTGACGGAGCTGACTGGAAATCTTTATTCAGAAGAATCCGAATGGGAAGAAGAGTGGTCGGAGAGTGATGAATATGGAATGCCATTAGATGGAACAGAACTTGCCGATTATGAAGAAGTCATCCGAGAAGAACTGGAACGCTATGGGGAAGATGATCTCATGCAGTATTTTGACGGAAGTGAGTCCATTCAGGAAAAGATACAAAGTGCAGTTGTTACGATAGAAAACAAAGACGGAATCCTGTACGGCTGTACCAAACTGGAATTAAATGAATTTTTAAGTCAGGAAGAACTACAGGAATTCACCGAATACATTACAGGGCAGTACAGTGACGGGTGGGGTGAAGGATTTGAACAGAGGGATATCAAGGTAGATGGTGGAACGATGAATGTGCATTTTTGGCATCCTAATATGGAACAGCCGAAAATGTATGAAAAGAAAACAGAGCAGATTCCGACAAAGCCTGAGAAACAACGTCCCAAGTTACAGCTCCTTGGACATGATGGGAATATTTTTTCCATTATGGGCGATGCCTCAACTCTTTTGAAAAAGAATAAACAGACAGCAGAAGCAAAAGAAATGCGTAAAAGGGTATTGGAAAGTGGGGACTATTACAAAGCACTTTTGATTATCAGCGAATATGTAGAAACTGAGTTGAGTCCGCCGCCCAAAGAAAATAAAAAGACAAAGAAGAAAAATCAGCCGGAACGCTGAGAAAAGAAAGGATGATGCCTATGACAAATGGCCTGAGTTTGGAAGAACTTATGAAAGAGGGAACATACCCGGAGGAATATACTGAAGGGGAAAACTGGAAAATATTACATGGAGATACATTAAAACTGGTCAAAGCATTCCAGCCGGGAATCTTTGATGCAGTTATTACCGATCCGCCGTATGCATCCGGTGGAACAAAACAGAATGAAAGAAATCGTACTACAAATCAGAAATACAGCAGTATGAGTGCTGCCAATGCACTTCCGGATTTCGATGGGGATAACAAAGACCAGAGATCTTGGACGCACTGGATGGCTGAATGGCTCTATGATGTGCGGAAAGCCTGCAAGAAAGGTGCTCCGATCTGTCTGTTCATTGACTGGCGTCAGTATCCATCGATTACCGATGCATTGCAGTGGGCAGGATGGATCTGGCGAGGAACAGCGGTGTGGGATAAGGGAAACTCCCGTCCACAGAAAGGCCGTTTCCGCCAGCAGGCTGAATATATTGTGTGGGGCAGTAACGGACCGATGCCGATCAACCGTCCGGTATCTTGTCTGCCGGGCGTCTTCCGATATGGCAATCCGCAGAACCGGATTCATGTGACAGAGAAACCGTTGCAGCTTATGAAAGATGTTATCCAGATTTGTGAACCGAGAGGGCTGATCCTGGACCCGTTTGTCGGAGCAGGAACAACTGTCCTTGCAGCGGTTATGACAGGTTATCGTGCAGTGGGAATTGAGGTAACAGATGCCTACTACAAACTGGGAAGTGACAGAGTGAAAATTGCATTAGAAGCAGAGCAGAAAGAGGATGAAAAGTAGCCGGGATGGCCAATTGGACATCTTGTTTTTTATAGAGAAAATGAGTGGCATCCAACTGGATGCAGGAAGGAGATGGAGCGTATGGAACAGGCGCTGGCTTATGTGTGCTGTTCAGCAGAAGAAAGCCGGGTAAAAGTGCAGAAATATTGCAGAAAAATCTATGAACTTGGGTATGTACCAATCTGTCCGAGATTTGTATTCTCACCATTCTTGGAAGAGTCTGATGCAGAAGATATGCAGGGATATGGAAGAATGTCCCATATCCTTTTACGGAGATGCCGGATGGTAGTCGTATGTGGGAAAGAAGTGACAGGAACAATGAATACCGAAATCAGTATGGCAGACAGACTCCATATCATTTGTACGACACTTGATGGACTGGTACAGATAAAAGAATCAAAATAAATCAGAATCGAGTCAATCCGGTGCTACAGAAACTGGCGGTACTCGTTTTGCAAGCATAGCGTTTGGATATCCAAACGCACTTTGGGGAGAACCCCAATCCCCCGGACACAGACGGAAATGGAAAGGAAGGATCAAGTCATGTTAAGAAATGGAGTAATGATTGTAATCGCATTGATGAGCGGAGGATTTATAGGAGTGATAGTGACCTGTTGCATGGTTGCAGCGAAAAAATCCGATGAGGAGCTTGGCGATATGATGAAAGAGAAAAGAGAAGGGACGGTGATGCAATGCGAAAACGAAACCATGTGATCCCGGTGCGGTTAAATGCAAGGGAACTCAGGGAATTGGAGGAACAGGTGGAAAAAAGCGGACTGAGTCGGGAAGAGTTTATGCGTTCGCTGATCTTAGGAGCACAGGTACACGCAAAACCTTGTGAACATCACCCGGAACTGCTTAGGAAGATAGCGGGTCTGTGCAATAATGCGAACCAGCTTGCCCATGTTGCGAATGCTTCGGGAATGGCAAGTGAGCAGAGTGTACAGGAAATGCTCCGGCTTACCAAAGAGACATGGCATCTGGTAAAGGAAGAGTGGTAATGACAGATGGCTTATACAAGTGTTATCCCCGTCCACCGCCTGGACCGTTCCATCGAATATGTGAAAGACAAAGAAAAAACCACACAGAAAGCAGACTCTCTGGAGGCTGCCATTGATTATGCCATGAACCGGACAAAGACGGAACAAGCGGTCTTCGAAGATACCATCGGATGCACCAATGAAAATGCGTATGAAGATATGCTGACAACGAAAAAGAGATTCCATAAGATGGGCGGTGTGGAAGGATACCATCTGGTACAGAGTTTTGCAGAAGGTGAGGTGACACCGGAACTGGCACATCTCATCGGGCAGGAACTGGCAGACCGGCTCTTAAAAGGACAGTTTGAAGTAGTCATAACAACACATCTTAATACCAGACACTATCATAATCATATTGTCTGGAATTCTGTAAGCATGGTGGACGGACATAAGTACCATAGTAATGCTAAGAGTTATTATACGGAGATCCGTAAGATTTCCGATGACCTGTGCAGAAAATATGGTCTGTCTATCATTGAATCCAATCAGAAAAAATCAATCCCTTATGTACAGTGGAAAGCAGAACAGGAAGGAAAACCGACATGGAGAATGGCGATCCGTTTGGATATCAGGGAATCGGTACAGGAAAGCTACTCCTGGTTACAATTCCTAAAAGAGATGGAAAAGCGGGGTTATACATGGAAACTGAACAGGAAATACATTTCTTTAAAAGCTCCGGGAATGGAGCGGTATATCCGTCTGCGTTCTCTCGGAAAAAACTATTCCGAAGAGGAAATACGTGGGCAGATACTACAGCCAAAGGTGAAACGAGTCTATCAAAAGGCAGTACAGATTCATCCCAAAAAGAAACTGACCGGGATTCAGGCACTGTATTATTCCTATTTATATCAAATGGGGGTACTGCCAAAAAGACCGAAAAGGAGTCCATACGCTGTCAGAGAGGATATCCGGAAACTGGACCGCAGGATTGAACAGATTGAATTTCTACTGAAACATGACATCATAACCAGAGAGCAGCTTGCCGCGTACCGAGAGCCATTGCAAAAGCAGATTGCGGAACTTATGAAAGAACGCAGAAGATTGTATCGGAATGGGGGCAGGGAGACTGGGGAAGAACGATTGTCCGAAATCAATGAGGAATTGAAGCGACTCCGTAAGGAAGTTCGTATGACCGTTCAGATTGAGAAACATTCCTTGGAAATCGAAGCGAGACTTCAGGAAGCGGAAGAACAGAGCCAGAATGAAAAACGTGTGGAAGATAAAGAAAGAATGCAGAAAAGTCAGGAGGTGAGATAAGTATGAATTACGGAGCAGAACCGGCAGATCAGGTGGTACGGTACAGTCTGGAAGGGATGGAGTATTCGCTGAAGATCACCGGGAATGTAGCAAAGCATGTGGCAGTCTTTATTGCTGCCGCCTTGAAGGACCAGAAAAAGACAAGAGGGAAAACAAGACTTACCAGAATGTTAAAGGAACAGCGCCCGATGAAATTTTTTACCGTTCCGGGTGACCGTTTAAAAGAATTTGCAAAAGAAGCCAAGGCGAGAGGTATCTTATATGTAGTCATCAAAGATAAGGTGAATCCGGACCAGACAGAGGTCATGGTATTTGCAGATGATGCAGCGAAGATGAATCGGGTATTAGACCGGATGAATCTGGATTTTGTAAAAGCAGAATCAGGCTCTATGGTTACGGAAGCAGTGGAAAAAGAGACTGCACCGGAAAAGGCAGAAAACCAGATGGAAAAAGAAACCGGGGAGAATGTACGGACAGAGACCGTTGTCCTGCCGGAAGGCAAGATAGAATTTGAACTGGACGATGCGGAAGAAATGTTCCAGATCGGGGATGAGGCTTTCCCGGAAGGAAATTTTACACAGGCGCAGGAGGGGGAAGAAAAGAATCCATCCGAACCTTTCTCGCGCAACAGAAATACTTCTTCCGATCGGGAAATTAGCTGGAAAGAAAAGAATGAAAAACCATCTGTGCGGAAAGAACTCGGAGATATCCGCAAGGAACAGGAAGAGAAACGTAAGAGGCCGGACAGACGGAAAAATGCCAGAGAGAGCCGGAAGAAACGTAAGAATATGAAAACGAAAGGCAGGTAATGTATATGGATTTAACAGATATGATTTCAGGGGGAACGGAAGAACAGCAGGTTCCTGAACAGAAATTGACGAAAGAAGAATATGCAGCCAAAAAACAGCAGGAAAGAGAAGAGGTATGGGCTGAAGTAGATTCACAGGCACAGGGAGTTTTTCAGGATGGAGAAAAACTGAAAGGCTTTCTGGACTTTATGGCAGAGTGTAATACCCAGAGAACACCGAATCTGCTTTTGATTTACGGACAGCATCCAGATTTTAAGGTGGTAAGGTCTTATGAACGCTGGAGAGAAGAACACCGTTCGGTCAAAGTCGGGGAACATGGCATTACTTATATGATTTCCACTGAATACGAAAAAGACGGAGAAATGCGGAGAGGGTATACGATTGGAAAAGGATTTGACATCAGTCAGATGTCTGGAAAGCCATTGGAAGAACGCCCTCAGCGAAGTCTGACAGAACTGATAGGAACTGTCTTAAAAGACC
The DNA here is from genome assembly GCF_014306455.1 of Catenibacterium faecis. Classification (NCBI taxonomy): domain Bacteria; kingdom Bacillati; phylum Bacillota; class Erysipelotrichia; order Erysipelotrichales; family Coprobacillaceae; genus Catenibacterium; species Catenibacterium faecis. The sequence continues at coordinate 28,113 of NZ_JACRWG010000017.1, read as the reverse complement.
AGTCGGTACGTGTGCAGATTGAGGATGATCTGCCAGACAAAGTGCAGGCCCAGTACAATCCGAGATACCGTACCATTTATATCCGCAACGGAATGAGTGAAGTAACGACATTCCATGCACTGAACAGAGAACTGGCGTGTGCAGCACTGGACCAGCATACCGGAACCTACAGCCGACAGAAAGTCAGTGCACAGGCTTATTGTGCAGCCTATGTGATTGCGAAACGTTATGGTGTGGATGTTACCGGATTCAATCTGGAGTATATTGCACAGAGAAATGAATGTGGAAAGAAAGATCCACAGGAACTGAGAGACTTTTTAAATGATGTCCGTCAGGCTTCCTATAGTATCCGAAACCATATCGAACGGAATTTTGGTGCAAAGGAACAGGAGTATGTAACCGATGAGTTCGCAATCGGAGACCCTGTAAAAACACCGGAAACCAAGGATGAAAAAGCATCTGGAAAAGAGAAAAAAGCAAAGAACCAGCCGGAACGATAAAAGTGAAAAAGTTGGACGGTTGGAGTAGCTATTACGGAGGTCTTGTGATATGGTTGGTGTAACAAAAAAGGAGGTCAGCCAGATGACAAAATACTATTTGAAGATGGATAACATTATGAAAAATATGTTCGTGGTGGCACTGAATGATGAGCTACAGGCGCAGAGTGAGCAGGATGAATGTTTGGAAGAAACGAAAGCTCTTCTGAAAAAAGTAAGTGAATACGACCTCGCTCAGAAACGACTGCAGATTACAGCCGGGGAACAAAGGCAGATCCGTAAGGCACTGAACAGACTCAGAAGTAAATATCTTGCAGCCGGAAGATACAGTGATGGAATAGATAAAGTTATTATTCAGGTTGCAAAACCGAATACTAGCAGACACATGTTCTGGTAGAGAAAGGAGTGGTTGATTGGTCATTTATTCAAGAGAAAAAGTGGCAAGACTTAGAGAACAGTATCCGGCAGGAACAAGAATCTGTCTGAATTCGATGGATGGAGAAGCGGGTATGCCGCAGGGACTGGAAGGAACTGTGCAGTATGTGGATGATGCAGGCCAGCTTGGTGTTAAGTGGGACAACGGCAGAAGTCTCTCACTGATACCGGGAGTGGATTCCTTTCATAAGAAAGAAGGACAGGGACATCCAGAAGAAAAGCCACGCAAGAAAAGAGAATCTGACTTGCAGAGATAAGTACAAAAAAGCAGGACTGGGTTCTGTATCTTGTCTTTCTGCCATTTGTCTGGTGGGCGGCAGCGATTACCGCTTGTGCCATTACACCGGATAAGAATTTTATTCAAATCTTAGAAACGCTGAGCGAAAAACTCGAACAGCCGTTTTTTATCACGTATACACCGTATACGTTCAAATGTATTCTGATATTCACAGCAGCCTATTTCTTAGGCATTGGTATTTATGAATCCCAAAAAAGAAATTATAGAAGAGGCGTGGAACATGGTTCCGCAAAATGGGGCAACGTGTCCGAAATCTGCAGACGTTACTGCGAAAAGCAGTACACGAATAATCTGCTTCTGACACAGCATTTCCGCATGGGACTGGATGGATATAAGCATAAACGAAATTTAAATGTGCTGGTAGTCGGAGGTTCCGGGGCAGGAAAGAGCCGGACCTATGCGATTCCGAACATCATGCAGTGCAACTGCTCGATGGTGATCACAGATCCGAAAGCGGAACTTCTGCGCAAAACAGGAGGTGTTCTGGAACGGAATGGATATGAAGTCCGGGTTTTTGATTTGATCAATCCGGAGACTTCCTGGTGTTATAATCCGTTTGCGTATGTCCGGGATGACAAGGATGTGCTGAAACTAATTAACAACCTGATCCGCAACACGACACCGAAAGGTGCACAAAGCTCGGACCCGTTCTGGGAAAAGTCAGAGACTGCACTTTTACAGGCACTTATGCTGTATTTACTGCATGAAGCTCCACCGGAAGAACAGAACTTCCCGATGATCATGGAAATGCTTGGAAGCGCACAGGTCAAAGAAGATGATGAGGATTACCAGTCACCATTGGACATTTTGTTTGAAAGACTGGAAATGCGGGACCCAGAGAGTATTGCGGTCAAGCAGTATGCCATTTATAAGCAGGCGGCCGGAAAGACCGCAAAGTCTATTTTGATATCGGTTGGTGTCCGTCTGGCAGCGTTCAATCTGAAACAAATCGCCAACCTGACCTGTACGGACGAACTGGACTTATACAGTATTGGGGAGAAAAAAGTAGCACTGTTTTGCTGTATTCCGGATGCAGACACCAGCATGAATTATCTGGTCGGCATGATTTACAGTAATCTGTTTCAGACACTGTATTATGTGGCAGATCGGAAGTACGGAGGAAGGCTTCCGATTCCGGTACACTGCATTATGGATGAATGGCCAAACGTAGCCTTGCCGGATGATTTTGACAAGATTCTGGCAACCATGCGTTCCAGAGGGATTTCCTGCAGTATCATCATCCAGAACATTGCACAGATGAAAGCCTTATTTAAAGACTCGTATGAGAGTCTGATCGGCAACTGCGATGAATTTTTATATCTGGGTGGAAATGAAAAAGAAGGACATAAGTATGTCTCGGAATTATTGGGAAAAGAGACATTGGATACCAATACCTACGGACAGACAAAAGGGCGTAGCGGCAGCTATTCGGTGAATTATCAGCAGACAGGAAGGGAACTTTTAACACCGGATGAAATACGGCTTTTAGATAACCGCAAAGCGATTTTGTTTATTCGTGGGGAGCGTCCGATCATGGACGATAAATATGATTTAAAAAAGCATGTGAATTTCAGATACACAGAGGACGGTGGTGCATCGCCTTATGATTATGCGAAAACACCACTGGCTCACGACGACCTAAAGATTGACATTAACAGATTAGACGATTACGAACTGCTGTCTACCGAGGACATCCTTGGTGAATAGCAGTTTTTTGATGGATTGGAGTGATGTGTATTGAAGAAACTTCTCACAGGAGAAAAAAATAGAACAAAAAAGAATACAACTGAAAAAATGATAACCCCGATGCCGATGGGGAGAAAACAGAAAAAGTGGATGAGCCTTTATATGGCACTGGTACTGACCGTAACGGTTGGAGCAACGACCGCATTCGCAGCCGGAGATCCGTTGTCCGTTATCAATAACCTGTCTACCTTTATTTTTTCTCTGATTCGTGCGATCGGTTTGATTTTGCTTGGATTTGGTGTTGTGCAGGTTGGTCTGTCTTTAAAAAGCCATGATCCAAGCCAGAGGGCAAATGGATTTCTGACACTGGCCGGAGGGGTAATTATTACGTTCGCCAAAGAAATCCTCGATTTGATTATGGCGTAAGCCTCTTTGAAAAAATATATCAGGAAACAGCAGGAGTGCCGGAAGGTACTCCTGTATTCAAAAATATGTTTAAGGAGGTGAGAGTTTTTGAGTGATAACTGGATTGTACAGAATCTAAACTCAGCACTATCCACATGGAGTGAAAAGATGGCAGAACTGTGGACTCTGCTGACCGAAAATCCGGCAACTTTTAAGGGCGGCGGCATCTGGCGGATTATGGTAAATATTAATGATGCACTGACAGCCATTGCTTATGGATTACTGGTATTATTTTTCGCAGCCGGAATCATTAAAACGTGTGGCAGTTTTACAGATCTGAAAAAGCCGGAACATGTGCTAAAAGCATTTATCCGGTTTGCACTTGCTCAGGGAGCAATTACATACGGGATGGAACTTATGCAGGCACTGTTTTCCATTGTGCAGGGAATCGTGACAACCGTAATGAGTGGCTCCAGTATGGCAGGAAGCGTGACGGAACTGCCAACGGAGATTGTAGATAAGATTGAGAGCGTGGGAATGCTGGAATCCATTCCGTTGTGGATTGTTACACTGCTTGGCAGTCTGCTGATCACTGTATTGTCATTTGTAATGATCCTGACAGTGTATGGCAGAATGTTCAAAATCTATATGTATACGGCAATCGCCCCGATTCCGATTTCCTCATTTGCAGGAGAACCCACGCAGTCCATTGGAAAGAACTTTATCCGTTCTTATGTAGGCGTATGTCTGGAAGGGGCAATTATTGCACTGGCATGTATTATCTTTTCTGCTTATGCAGCAAGCCCTCCGGCTGTCGGAGATACGGAGTTGAGTGCAGTTACAATCGTGTGGAACTATGTCGGAGAACTGGTATTTAATTTACTGGTGCTGGTTGGAGCAATTAAGGCATCTGACCGTATTGTCAGAGAAATGATGGGACTTGGAGGTTAAAAATATGGATATAAAGAAAACATTAAGATATAACTGGGAATTTGGACGTGAGACAGTAGCAATACGAGTGAGCTCTTATCGGAACAATGGAAATTTATATGTAGGACTCTGCCATAAGGAAGGGAGAGAATGGGAAGATTTTGGAGATGTAACCATTAATCTGCCCTATCAGTTCTTAGAGCCAAATGAGGCTTTTATAACAGGAGATTTTACCAAGGATATGCTTCATTTTATCAAGGAACATAAACTAGGAAAAGTGTTGAATGAAACAGGAAGATCAGGATATGCAACCTATCAGAAGGTAGCGTTTGATCTAGCAAGACTTGCGGAATTTGATCCGGAAGGCGTTGCAGAACACTGTAGATTTGCCGGGATAGAAGTACCGAAAGAAAAACCACAGAAAACGAAGAAACAAAGCAGAGGAAAGGAGCGATAAGTTATGGAAGTCAAGATGAATAAAGAAATCCGGGACTATCAGGAATCCATGTTTATGGGACTGGACCTGAGACAATGTGTGTGTTCTGTTCTTGCGATTCTTACAGCAATCGGAATTTACTTTGGAATGCGTGAAATTACCGGACAGGAAATAACCGGATGGCTGTGTGTGCTTGGTGCTACTCCATTTGCTGCCTGTGGCTTTTTCAAATATCATGGTATGACAGCCGAACAGTTTTTATGGGCAGTGATCAAATCCGAATTGCTGTATCCGAAGAAACTGGTGTTTCAGTCGGAAGATATCCACTACTCCTGCATGCAGGAGACCATCTCGCTGGGAGAAAAGAATCAAAAGGATGGAGCGGAAATCATAAAAGAGCGGGAGCAAAGAGCAGAAGCAAAACAGAGAAAGAAACGCAAGGGAAGGAGTGATGCCTTTGATTAAAACCTTAAGTCAGGCACTTCGGATGGATAAGGAACGCTTCAAAGTTCCGAAATCAGTCCAACAGGCAATTCCCATCCAGCGAATCTGGCCGGATGGAATTTTTCAACAGGGAACGAAATTCTCAAAAACATATCGTTTTACAGATATCAACTATTATATTGCGAGTAAGGACAATAAGACAGAAATGTTTCTGGATTATTCCGAACTCTTAAATTCACTGGATTCCGGCATTTCTGCCAAAATTACCATCAATAACCGGAGAATCAATAAAGAAGAATTTGAAAAATCAATCCTGCTTCCAATGAAGGAAGATGGACTGGACCACTATCGGGAAGAATACAACGAAATGCTCCTGTCTAAGATTACAGGAACAAACAACAGCATCTATCAGGAACGGTATCTGACTGTCAGTGTACATAAAAGATCGATTGACGATGCAAGAACCTATTTTGCACGTATCGGAACAGACATCGTAACACATCTGGCAAAGTTATCGTCCACAGCAGAAGGACTGGACGCAGAGAGCCGGCTCCAGATTTTCAGGGACTTCTTCAAGGGAGATGTCCCACAGGCATTTCCGTTTGATCTGAAACAATTTGCCAAGAAGGGAACAAGTTTCAAGGACTGGATGTGTCCGGATTCTATGGAATTTGAACGTGACCATTTTAAAATCGGTGACAGGTACGGAAGAGTCCTGTATATGCAGGATTATGCAAGTTATGTTAAAGATGACATGATTTCAGAACTGTGTGACTTCAGCCGGAATCTGATATTGTCGATTGATATCCTGCCAGTCCCTACGGATGAAGCGGTAAGGGAAATCCAGAACCGACTGCTTGGTGTGGAAACCAACGTGACCAACTGGCAGAGAAGGCAGAACGCTAATAATAACTTCTCGGCAATCGTACCATACGATATGGAACTTCAGAGAAAAGAAACCAAGGAAATGCTCGATGATCTGACAACCAGAGACCAGCGTATGATGTTCGGAATTTTGACAATGGTACATCTGGCAGACAGTAAAAAACAGTTGGATTCCGATACGGAATTATTATTGTCGATAGCAAGAAAGCATCTGTGCCAGATGGCAACATTAAAGTGGCAGCAAGTGGACGGACTCAATACAGTGCTTCCTTACGGACTGCGAAAGATCAATGCCCTGCGTACATTGACAACGGAATCAACGGCTGTTTTAATCCCGTTCCATACACAGGAAATCCTGCAGCCGGGCGGTATCTATTATGGGCAGAATGCAGTCAGCAAGAACCTTCTGGTAGCCGACCGGAAGAAACTGATGAATGGAAACAGTTTCCGGTTGGGCGTCAGTGGATCAGGAAAGAGCTTTTCGGCAAAAGAAGAGATTGTGCATCTGGCATTGAGTACCGATGACGATATCCTGATTCTTGATCCGGAGTCCGAATTCACAAAATTAGTAGAGGCTCTGGGTGGACAGGTTGTAAAAGTATCTGCGACATCAGACAATCACCTGAATGCAATGGATATGGACGCAGCCTACGGCAATGAAAAGAATCCACTGATTGAAAAATCGGAGTTTATTCTGTCTGTATTTGAACAGTTGGTTGGAGCAGGAAACCTGTCAGCAAAAGAAAAGTCAATCCTGGACCGCTGTGCTGCAGATGTGTACCGGGATTATATCCGAAGTGGTTATACCGGAGAAGTTCCGACATTGAAAGATATGTACCGACAGTTGATGTTACAGCCGGAAGAAGAGGCAAGGGGACTTGCACTGTCATCCGAACTTTTTATCAATGGAAGCCTGAACACCTTTGCACAGCCGACCAATGTGAATAAGAAGAACAGGATCATGGATTATGATATCCGGGAACTGGGGGAACAGCTTATGCCACTGGGAATGCTGGTTACCTTAGACAGTATTTTCAACAGGGTAATTCAGAACTGGAAAGAAGGAAAAACGACATGGATATTTGCCGATGAGTTCTATCTGTTATTCCGCTATGAATACAGTGCAAATTTCTTCTACCGACTGTACAAGAGAATCAGAAAATACAATGGATTCGTGACAGGTTTAACCCAAAATGTTGAGGAACTTCTGAAATCGGACACTGCAAGACTGATGTTGGCAAACAGTGAGTTTTTGATTCTTTTGAATCAGGCAAGTACAGACAGGGAAGAATTGGCAGCTCTTTTGAATATTTCCGAAAACCAACTGTCCTATATTACAAATGTATCGGTTGGCAGTGGCCTAATCCGTTGCTCTGGGAATATCGTACCATTTGAGAATACGTTCCCAAAGAATACAGACCTTTATAAACTAATGACAACAAAACCGGGAGAATCATAATGAAGAAAAAAGAAGAAGTAACGATAACTTTTTATGCTGCAGAGTGCGGTGAGTTCCATGATTTAGGAGAATATACAAAATGCAGAACGCTGGAAGAGGCATATAAAAAGTACCAGAAATATTGTAGAACATCTGCCAATATGTGTCCGGCTATTGAGTTTTCTATTCATGATCCAGAATCAATTTATTCAGACATGGAATATCCATTACCGTTGTCATCAAAAGACAGGGGAGACTTGGAACTTGTGCCATATTACAACGAACATCCACTGGTAAATGAGGCAATCAGACAGGTGGAGCAGTTGCAGAAACAGCAGGAAAAAAAGAAACATCGGGATGTTGCCCGATGAGATAAGAGATACGGAAAGAGGGTGACCGGATGAAAGATATCAAGGAACGGGTAAGGGATAAGAATCCGAAGATTCGAAATCCGGCTGCCCGACTTCCGAAAGAACTGGTTCGCTCAGCGGTTCTGGAAGCAAAAGAAAAGCCAAGGGAACTACATGAAAAAAGCAGTGGGCAGTCAGAATCCCCAACACAGTATGGAACTGAAAAAATAGAATCCGTACAGTACAGAGCGGCGAGTGTGGCAGGAAAAAGTATAGGGAAAACCACATATCAAGGTGGAAAAAAACTTGCTGGAGTGACCTACAGGAAGATAAAGGAAAGAAAAAGCAGACAGGAAGAAGCGAAAGCTGCCGAAGAAGCAATGGAGCAGGGGGCAGAAAGCGGAAAGAAATTAATCAAGTTGAAACCGGAGCAGGCAGCACTTGCCAAGGAGAATGGTAAACGGCAGGTGAAAGCAGCACCGAGAGTGGTAAAAGTATCCGGTCTGTCTCAAGAAAAAATAAAGACACAGGCATCCATGCAGAAACAGCAGATGGAAAAAAGTCTTCAGGCGATGCAGAAAGCAAGAGCAGCCCAGATGGCAAGAAAGTCAGCACAGGCATCGGCAGAAAGTGGAAAAGCAGTCCTTCAGGTAACTGGAAAGGGTTCAAAGTTATCCGTACAGGGAATTACAGCAGCGATTCAAAAAGGGGTAGTAGCTCTTGAAAAAATGGGAAAATGGATTGCTGCCGGAGGTAGTGCATTTCTTCTGGTATTTATTCTGATTGTGGGAATCATTGCAGGAGCAGCTTTCAGCAGTAATTCGGAAAGCTCCGAATCCCTAAGTGAAGAAGTGCTTGCGTATACTTCTGTGATACAGCAGTATGCATCCCAATACGGCATTCCGGAATATGTGTCTGCGATACAGGCCATCATGATGCAGGAATCTGGAGGCAGGGGAACAGACCCGATGCAGTGTTCGGAAAGTCCATATAATACAAGATTCCCACACACTCCTGGTTCTATTACTGATCCGGATTATTCGATAGAGGTTGGAGTACAGACCTTTGCAGACTGTATCAGACAGGCAGGATGCAGCAGTCCACAGGATCTGGACAAGCTGAAACTTGCATGGCAGGGATATAACTATGGAAATGGCTACATAGGATGGGCATTGCAAAGAGGCGGTTATACAGAAGCCAATGCATTGCAGTTTTCACAGGAACAGGCAGCTTCGCATGGATGGAGCAGTTACGGAGATCCCCAATACGTTCCCCATGTGATGCGGTATTATTCCGGTGGCAGCCTGTTTGCTGGTTTGTTTGGTAATCAGCAGATTGTGTCGGTTGCAATGGGGCAGCTTGGAAACAGTGGCGGTCAGAAGTTCTGGAGCTGGTACGGATTTGACAGTCGGGTAGAATGGTGTGCCTGTTTTGTAAGCTGGTGTGCGGATCAGAGCGGTCTGATTGCAAGTGGGAATGTTCCTAAATTCTCATTGTGCAGTGATGGAGTGTCCTGGTTTCAGGGAAAGAATAAGTGGCAGAGTGGCGGAACAACTCCGACAGCTGGAATGATCATCTTTTTTGACTGGGATCATGATGGAACATCGGATCATGTAGGAATAGTAGAAAAGTGTGAAGGTGGAAGAGTTTACACGATTGAGGGAAATTCCAGTGATCAGGTACGGCAGAGAAATTATGCAGTAGATTACAGTTCTATAATGGGATATGGGGTGATAAATTGATGGTTTCTTTCATAATTTGTTAAGGATTTTATAAGGGAGTTAATGAATCCTTTGGAAAATAGTCACAAAATAGGCACAGTTGATTGATAAATTGTTATTGTAACTTTTAGTGATAGACATATAAAGAGTTAGAAATCTTTATAATTGACTTGAATTAGGAGGTAGTGAATATGAGTGATCAGAATGTAAAAGCAGCACAAAAATATTTAAATGCGATGTTTGGTGGACATAAGGATTGGGTAAAACTGGATGAAGATGGAAAGACCGGAACAGCCGTGATGCAGGGAATCATTCGTGCATTTCAGATTCAGAATGGAATCTCAACGATTACAGGAACGGTTGGACCACTTACTATTAATACCATGAAGAAGTTAGCCATTATTACAAAAATGGATCCGAATGATACTCCGCAGGTTAATGTATGCTTGATTCAGTGTGCTCTGTTTTGCAAAGGATATGCTGCTGGAGGAATTACTGGAATTTATTATACATCAGGAGTAAATGCAGTTAAAAAGATGCAGGAAAATGCAGGACTGGAAGTTACGGGCAAAATTGATTGGAAAGTTTGGTCTGGATTGTTATCCCTAAACTGGTTTACAAAGGTTTCTGGTGGGGATTCCAATATTGTTCTTATTCAACAGCAATTAAATAGTGACTGGTCAGATGTTATTGGTGTTGGACCTTGTGATGGAATTGCCTCAAGACAGACAATTTTGTCTTTAGTTGGTGCATTGCAGGCGGCTGAAGGAGTTACAACTGAATTAATTACAGATTTGAATTCAGTTAATTTTGGCGATGCAACAACAAATGCGTTTCCGGGTACATTACAGAACGGACAGAACTCGACGAAATATGTTCCATTTAATAAGATTGCTCAATACGGACTATATTTTAACGGATATAATCCGGGAAGATTCGATGGCGTGTTTGATTCGACTACAGAGTCAAAGGTGTCAGAATTTCAGGAGTTTTATGGTCTGACAGGAATTGGACTTGTAACAAAAGGAAAAGTAAATGTTTCTACTATGAAATCATTGCTTACGAGTAAAGGCGATACAAACAGGGCAGCAAAAGCGTGTGACTGTGCAACAGTATTAAATAAACAACAGGCATTAGATATAAAAAATGCAGGGTATACTCATGTAGGACGTTATCTGACAGGTTCTGTTGGAAAAGAACATACACCGAAATATTTGACATCAACAGAAGTGAAAAACATTGAAAATGCAGGATTATCGGTATTCCCGATATATCAGGATGGAGGATATGAATTAAACTATTTTAAGGATCCGTCCCAGGGAAGTGTTGATGCACAGACAGCAATTTTAGCAGCCGAGAGAATCGGTATACCAAGTGGAACGACTATATACTTTGCAGTGGATTTTGATTGTTATTCATATCAGATTGATACATTTATTATACCTTATTTTGAACAGATTCACATGATCTTTTTCAGTTCGACAAATGATAAAAATTATAAAGTCGGCATTTATGCACCAAGATATGTATGTACTAAAGTTTATGAAGCAGGATTGGCAAGTAAATCATTTGTGGCAGATATGTCAACTGGATTTAGCTGTAATTTGGGATATTCGATGCCGAAGAACTGGGCATTTGATCAATTTTGTGAGTTGAACTCATTTTCTTCATCACCTTCGTTCCCACTGGATAAAGATGCATATTCAGGGAGAGATACTGGATTTAAAAAGTTCGATGCCGTATCGACAAAAACAGATGAGGAAATAGCGCAAGAAAATCTTCGGGCAAAGGTAAAAATAGCACGAAATCAATATGTCTATAATGTAATGGAGCCGCTTGGTTATCTGAATAAAATTATGGATGTGGGTGTGGAGTATGATAAGGAAATTTCACTGGGAACAATGATGAGTCCTCAAGGAGCAATTGATATTTCTACTAAAATATCCACATCGCTTGAAAGTTCAACTGGTAAAATTTATAATATAAAAGTGGATATAGGAAATGATGGAGAATTGACACAAACTTGCAAAAATCAAATTATGGAGATTTCATCAAATTTATCAGATACAGGTATAGAGGGAGCAGATAACTTTGGAAATACGATAGAAAAAATTGCTTTATCGGTTAAATCTGGTAATATTGCTTTTGAAATAAATAATGTTTTTGCCAATAGTGTAGAGTTTTCCATTGTATTTAGTACATCAGATTTGCTGCCAGAAGAGGAAAAAGAGTGGACAATATCGGTTGCTTTGATTTTTACAATGACATTAAATTCTAATAGTGGTCTTGAATTTAATGTTGTAGAATTCACAAAAGAGCATAGTAATATACTGGCAGGAGCCGTAATATTAGTTCTTGCGGGTGCATTAGTTGTAAATGCAATTCCGTCAATTATTGCTTTATTTTCAGCTGGAGCAGGTACTGTTTTTGGTTTGTTGATTCAAGCGCTGTAAATTGTAAAAGAATAAAAGAGACAATGGCCAGAGGTTCGATTTTATAAAGAGGACCTCTGGCAAAAGGAGGATTAAGAAGAATGCATATTAAATCAATTGTGTCAGATGAGGATAGGGAAGAATTAGAAAGAATGCTTTCGCTTGGGTTTATAATTCCTAATCAATTATTTAAAACAAGACAGAAAAGTAGAATGATTATCTATATTTTTACACCTGTAGAATTTTTACTGTCGATTAATTGTTATCTGTCGGAAAGTTATTTGATGTTTGGAATAGGGATTGGAACTTGTGTGGCTTGTGTGGCTTGGATTATTTGGTATCAAATGATTGGTAAAAATTTTGAAAAAAATGTTCATGAATTTGTCTGGGGTAGATCAGGATATGAAACGGTGGATATCGATGAAAACGCAATTAAAATAGATGAAGATCAAATTTATGAATTTAAAAATATTGATAGAATGTTCTTATATAAAAACTTCTTTTTTTTCATAACAAATGAAAAGAAAATATTTATATTTAAAACGACAGATATGGAGTCGGATGAACTTATAAAAATTATTAAAACAACAGGGATTTTATTTGAAAAAAAAGAAAAACCATTTAATATTTATAAGTATTGTAAAAAAGGAAAAAGTTTTTAAAAATAAGCAGAGGATGGTGGATTTATCATCCTTTTAGAGAAGAGCATGTATTTTAAAGGGAATCTGGTTTTGCAGGTTCCCTTTTTGCCATCAAAAACGTTGATGTTTTATCAAATGACGCTAAAAATAAAAAGAATAATGCAGGGGGTGACATTATTAGTTATCGCTGTAATATTTGGATAAAATATAAATAAAACATAAAAAATATAAATAAATTATAAAATGGCGACAGTTTTTTCTTGTTCAAGTGTTTATTATATAGAGGACAAAATAAGACAGCAAAGGAAGTGGTGCTGTTGCATCGGAAAAATGACACAAAATTAGTGATGTCCATTCGGGAAAAGAATTGAAGGGGATTCTTTTCCCCATTTGTCGTGTTACGAAAGACTGAGGGTAAGAAAATATGCTAGAACTTGCAATCTGTGATGATGACATCATCCTATGTAATTGGTTAGAACAGAAGCTGCTCCATTATGGGAAAGCGAATGACTGTCAGATATCTATAGAAATATACTATTCTGCGGAGCAGCTTCTTAACAGGCTGGAAGAAGAATCCTACGATATGTTATTCCTTGATATTTGTCTGGAACATGAGAATGGAATTGATATCGGAACGGAGATACGAAAGAAAAATTATGGAAAAGAACTGCGGATTACCTATATTTCAACATATCAGGAATATGCTATGAAATTATTCCGTATTCATCCATTTGATTTTCTTGTAAAGCCAATCCGAGAGGAAGAACTTTTCCGGGTGATAGGTAAATTACGGGAACTGTTAAAAGAACGGAAGAAAATATTTGAATATACGGATACAAAAGGAATCCACAAGATTTCTTATGACAAGATCCTGTATTTTTATAGTCTGGGAAAAAGAGTACATATCGTGACATCGGAAAAAGAATATGAATATCGAGGAAAATTAAAGGATGTAGCGGATGTAACAGAAGAATATTTCTTACTGATTCACAAGTCCTATCTCATCAATATGGAACACGTGGAGCATTACGAATATGACAACGTGGTTATGAAAGACAAGACACGTCTCAGTATCAGTAAAGCAAATCGCAAGAAGGTCAGGGAAAGACTATTACAAACGGAGAAGAAAAGATTATGAATATCCATTTGATCACTTATCTGACAAGTAAATTATTCTGGATTTATACTGTGTTCCGTTACAATACCATCCTGTATCCAAAAAATGAGGATACACAAAAGCTATTTGCATATTTTTGTGCATATCTGCTTTCATGCTGGGGAAGCATGCAGTGGGGAACGATGTACGGAGATCTGATCTTTGAGCTGATAGCTCTGTTAATTATAACAGTGGCATATCAGGCAGACTGGCAACATCATGTCTGGAATACACTTATGGTATATATTATGGGAATTTTATGTGATGGGATTCCAATCGTGTTCTTTCAACGGTATGCGGTAGCAAGAAATCCGGTGCATCATCACATGGGACCGGGAACTATTGTAATGGGAAATTTTATATTCTTTTTACTGGAAGTCATTATTGAAAGAAAAGTAGGTGTAAAGAGAAGTTATTATATAAAGAACCGTCATTGGCTTGCTATGCTTTCTGTCCCGGTGATCAGCATTATAGTCTGTATCAGGATATTGCTGCCAGACAGAAGAGGTGTGCGGTCTACGATTGTATTATTCTTACTGTTTATCAATGTGTTTATTTTCTATCTGCACGATGAGGTTCAGAAAAGTTATATTGAAACAGCAAAACAGGAAGAGATGAAAATTCAGATGAGCCAGTATGCAAAAGAACTGGAGATGATGATGAAATTACAGGACAGGCTGAATAAGATACATCATGATTACAAGCACCATCTTACAACAATAGGGGCAATGGCAAAAACGGGAGGAAATGAAGAGATTCTATCGTATCTGAAACAAATGGAGAATATAGCCGGAACAGCCTTATGTCATCATTTATATACAGAAAACCGTAATATGAATAATCTGCTGAATTATATTTTGGAAGATTCGAAATCAGTAATTGAAAATCCGGAGATTTCTGTAGAAATACCGAATCATATAGGGGAAGAATTATTTGATATAAGTATAATAGTGGGAAATCTTATGGATAATGCTATTCGTGGGACAGCAGCTTCAGATGAAAGGAGATTATCGTTTCAGATGTATTATGGAAAAGGAATCATGAATATCCAGATTGAGAATAGCATAAAAGATACACCAAAAGTGCGGAATGGAATTTATCTGACAACGAAAAGCAGGAAAGAAGGACATGGAATAGGATTACAAAATGTGAAACTCGTAGTAGAAAAATATCATGGTCAGATGGAGATCTGCCATACGGAGAAATCCTTTCAAGTGAAAATATTATTATATATGAAATTAGATGAAAAATAGTAAGGCGATGGTGTCTTACTATTTTTTTCGACCGATTTCGTCTATTTTTGCCACCTCAAGGGGCATTTTTACCATTTATGAAAATTTTGTGATTTTTTAGATTATAGTAGTGCCAAAGTCAGAAAAAAGGAGGGTAGCGGTTATTTTGTAAAGGAATTATAGAAAAAGATTACAAGAGGGAGAAAGAGACTATGAAGAGATTTCGAAAGTCGGCTATAGCCTTAGTACTTGCACTCCTGATGGCACTACAGGGAACAGAGCCTATTTTTGTACAGGCAAAAGAGGCCATTGAGGATGTACAGAAGAATGCAGATTTCTCCAGACCAGAGGCTTTGACGGAAGAGGAAGCAGGGATTACAGATTCCACATCTGGAGAACAAGATAAGAGTCAGCAGTCTGATGCGGACGTACAAAATGAAACGACGCCATCAGAAGATACAGAGACGCAGGAAGAACAGACAACTCCAGCGGAAGAAACAGAAGAAAATCCGCAGGAAAAAGAAGTGGAGTTGAAAGAACCACAGGATTACTATCCGATTCCAGAAGAACCGGAAGGTGAACTGATTGATTATGATGCCATTTCCAAGACTTATAAGACAGGGGACAAGCAGTATACAACCGTTTATGGAGGTTATGTCGTAACTTATAAGAATGAGGATGGAGATACCGAGCTGGTTGATAATACACTTGTAAAACCAGAAGAAGCAGATACTCCGGCATCCGAAGAAGCACAGGAAGCCAGCAGTGTAGTGGCAACTGAAGAAAAGGAAGAGAAAACAGAAGTTTATCAGAACAAGGCAAACGATTATGCTATCCTTCTTCCGGAACAGATGTCAGAAGAGAATGGTGTAACGATTGAAAATGGAAAGACCAGAATCGGGATCATTCCGGTAGATGGAGATTATACACATTCCGTTATTAAAGACAATGCGATCCTTTATAATGAAGTTTACGAGGGCGCAGATGTTCAGTATACAGTACTGGATTCCAGCATTAAGGAAGATATCGTACTTCAGCAGCCAACAGACAGGGAAGTCTATGAATACGAGCTGCAGATTCCGGGGTATCAGGCAGAAGTAAAAGACAATCAGGTCTATATCTATCCGGAAGGGAAGACAATCAAAGATGCGAAGTATCTTCTGGAGACGCCATCAATGGAAGATGCTGCCGGGGAAATCAGTTTCCTGATCACATTGGAACTTCGGGAAGAAGATGGAAAAACAATCCTGACCGTAAAACCAGATAGGGATTGGCTTTCGGCAGAAGAACGTCAGTATCCGGTCAGGATCGATCCGACACCAGTAGAGATTCAGAAGAGTTCCTTTAACATGATCGGTGTGAAAGAGGGAAGTCCTACCAGTCAGATTGGTGACAACAATTATCCGTATGTCGGATTTGATGATGGTATTAAGTCTGGGAACCTTGCAGGATTTGGTACTGCACACCAGAACTGCCGGACTTATATCAAAGTAAATTCAAATTTTAGTCAGATTCCGAAAGATTCCAAAATTGACAGTGCAACATTTGCAGTCAGTCAGAAAACTGCATACAGTGGTGGTGCATCCCAGTTTGGACTTTATCGTGTAGATCAGTCGTGGAACACCTCCATCACATGGAAAACAAAACCAGTAAATCTTACGTTTCAGGATGTACAGAATGCAAGTACCAGCAGGAACAGCTATATCAATTATGACGTCAAAGATCTGGTCAATGACTGGGTGCAGGGAACTCATGCGAATAACGGATTTGCACTGGTAGCCATTGCCGAGGCAAATAACCTTGGAGCTTCTATGCAGTGTGAGGTACTGAATAACAGGGCATCCGTTTATGGACCGAAACTCAGCATCCAGTGGTCACCGGCTGAAGATCCATATCTGCGAGATATGTCACTGGATGAAACAACGATCCTGCTTCGCCCGATGACAGAAAAGAATACAAATGGAAAGCTGAAGTTTGATGCCGTATTTGCAGACGGAATTGCAAAGAGCAAATCTACAGTAGAATATTATCTGCTTCCAGATGAGGAAAATGAAGAACATCACGAAACAGATGCAAAACCATTGTATTCCTATCCAGACAGTACTGAATACAATAAGCAGTTCCCGGAGGCGAATAAGTATTACAGCAAAGATTCCAACTGGCAGAGTGCACTGTATTCAGGGCTGACGAAGGACAAGCTTTATAAGATCAAAGCAAAAGCATCGAAAGAGATTGATGGAAAGCTGGAAACAGGAAAAGAAGTGACCAGTGACAGCTTTGTGATCTATGAAGTGAAGCAGTTTGATACATTCCCGAAGATTGCAAAATATTATGGTGTTCCGCTTAAGAACATTATGAAAGACAATCAGGTTATGGACGCACTGGTAGTCGCAAATAACACGATCTTTATCCGTAACCCACAGACAAATGTTCCATATAGTCCTGCACCGCTTACCGATCAGGATAAGATGCGGATTGACGGAGCATTGATGGGAAGAGGCCTGCACTGTGAATTTGGATTTGAACCAGTCAACTTAAATACTGGTAACTTCTACATGGATCAGTCCGATGCGACGATGAATGAACTGAATGGAGAATTCTCCATTACAAGAAGCTACAATTCCAAAGGAACAGACCAGCATTCCATGTTCGGACGTGGATGGAGCTTTAACTATGACCAGTCACTTTCTCAAATGGAGGACGGAAGTCTTCTGTATATGAGAGGGGACGGAAGTTATCTGATCTTTGATAAGAATGAAGATGGAAGCTACACTACTCCGGATGGTTATGTATATGATTTAAAAGCAGTCAGCTATAAAGATACAGACCATGACTACATCGGATGGGAACTGACAGATGCGGATCAGAGCGTCTGGTCATTTGATAAATATGGAATTTTACGTTATGTAACGGATGTGAATGGATTTAAGACAGTATTAGATTATGACGATGATTATAATCTGAGTAAGATTACAACACCATCCGGAAAAACATTCGGGGTAAAACAGGATAAATTCGGGCATATCAAGGAACTGTCTCTTCCAGATGGTGGAAAAGTTTCTTACAAATATGATGAGCAGGGAAATCTGATATCTGTAACAGATCCGAATGGAACAACAAAAGAGTACAAATATGATGATGACAGCCGTATGACAAGCTGGAAAGATGAGAATGGCAATACGGTTGTAAAGAATACTTACGATAAAGAAGGAAGAGTTGTAGAGCAGACTGATGCAGAAAAAGGAACGGCAACTTTCAAGTACGGAAAGAGTTCTACTACAACAACGGATAACGAAGGAAATAAGACCGTTTATCATTATGATGATCAGTACCGCACAACATCCATTGAATATCCGGATGGAACAACCTGTGAAAAGACTTATAATGCAGAGAATCAGCTTGCTTCCGAAACGACAGCAGCCGGAACAAAAACTTACACTTATGATACATTTGGCAATGTAGCAACGGAGACAAGAGAGGATGGAAAGACAGCCTCTTATACTTATAATGAGCAGAATAAGCTGACCAGTGCAACTGGATATAACGGAGCAACGGTTACTTACAGTTATGACGGTAATGGAAATATGGTCACATCTACAAAACCGGATGGAACAGCCATTACCTATACTTACGATGACAAACATCGTATGGTATCCCAGACAGACGGCAGAGGTGTCACAACAACGTATTCGTATGACGGACCGAACATGACCGGATATGTGGATGGAAATGGAGCAGCATGGGGATTCACGTATGACGCGATGAATCGTGCAGTTACCATGACAGATCCACTTGGAAATGTAACCTCGAACAGTTACGATGCGAATGGCAATCTGACTTCCAAGACAGCAGCCGATGGCGGTGTGACCGCTTATACGCTGGATGGTGTGGGAAATATTACAGCAAGTACTGACGCACTGGGGAATACCACCACTTATACTTATGATAAGATGTACAACATGACCAGTGGTACAGATCCGAAAGGAAATCAGATCAGCTACGTTTATGATAAGAATTATCAGCAGGTCAAAGCAACCGATGCAAAAGGAAATACAATTACTTATAAGTATGACAGCATGGGACGTGTCATAGAAGAGAGTAATAAAGATTTTGGAACAAAGCTCTATGAATATGACAAAGCAGGAAATCTGAAAAAATATACCGATGGAAATGGAAATGCAACCGTATCCAAGTTTGATTCTCTTGGACAGGTGCTTCAGTCCAAAGATGCAGTTGGTAATATAACCAAATATGAATATGACGCATTAGGAAATGAAACCAAGATTACTTATGGAGATGGAAGCAGCCATTCCAAGGAATATGATAACTGCGGAAGACTCGCTAAAGAGACAGATGAATTAGGTGCAGTTACCACTTATACTTATGATGCGGCAGACAATCTGGTATCAAAATCAGATGACAGTGGAAGAACCTGGACTTATACCTACGATAATACAGGAAACCGCTTAAGTGAAACCAACCCAGAAGGTGGAACTACCACATATACTTATGATAAAGCAGGAAATCTGGTATCTTCTACCGATGAAGAGGGAAGAACAGATACTTATGCTTACGACAAGGCAGGAAATCTGACTACATCCAAAGATGCCCTTGGATATACCGTATCCATGAAGTATGACTTAAATGGAAATCTGGTATCCTCTACCGATGAAAATGGAAATACCAGTACCATGACTTACGATGGTAATGGAAACATGACATCGGTAAGCGATGCAAAGGGCAACATTACAGCAATGAAATATGATTCCACCGACAATCTGGAACAGACGGTGGATGCCCTGAAAGGAAAGACCACTTACGAATACGATTCACAGGGCAACAGCACAAAGATGACAGATGCCCTCGGCAATGCGTATAGTTATGTGTATGATAAAGAGGGAAATAACACATCCATAATACTGCCGACAGGGGACAAGGTGCTGATGGAGTACGATGCCATCGGACAGCTTGTAAAATGTACGGATGCACAGGGACTCGTAATTACCTATCAATATGACGGAGCAGGCAACCTGATCCATTCCTCCGACAATGGTGGAAACAGTATGGATTATACTTATGATGGTGCCGGAAATGTACTGACACAGACCGATGAACTTGGCAGGACAGCAACATACAAGTACGATCAGTACGGCAGACTCCTGAAACTTACTGAAGCAGACGGAAGTATCACATCTTATGAATATGATGTTATGGACCGCATTACAGCGGTAACGGATGCGGAAGGTCATAAAACAACCTTTACCTACGATAAAGTCGGCAACCAGTTATCCATGACAGAAGAAGAGGAAGCCACATATAAATACGCTTACGATAAGAAAGACCGGGTTATTTCTCAGACAAATCCACTGGGAGCATCCAGCACCTTTAAGTATGACGGAAATGATAATGTGACGGAATCTGTCGATGAAAACGGTACGGTTACCAAGTATGCTTACGATAAAAATGACAATCTCGTATCCCAGACAGACGGAAATGGAAATACGACAACCTACCAGTATGATGAACTGGACCGCAAGATCGGTGAGACTTCTCCGTTAAAAGAAACAAATGAATACCGTTATGATGCCATTGGAAATCTTACCAAATCAAAAGATCCGATGGGACTCATTACCGAATACAAATATGACAGCCTGAGTAACATGACGGAACAGATTTCTCCAAAGGGAGCAGTTACCAAATATGATTACGACAAGCATGGCAATGTCATTTCTGTAACGGATGCAAAGGGAAATGAGACACAGTACAGTGTTGACCTGAATGACAATGTCACAAAGATGACACAGGCGAATGGTGGAGAGTATACCTATAGTTATGATAAAGCCGGACGTCTGAAGAGTATGACCAGTCCACTGGGTTATACTAAAAATTTCTCTTATGATAAAGTGGACAACGTGGTAAAAGAAAGCGACAGCTTAAAGAGTACCACTACTTATACTTACGATAAGCTCCATAACATGAAGTCTTCTACCAATGCACTGGATGGAACAACCAGCTTTTCTTATGATAAGTATGGCAATCTGGTGAAGGAGACAGATCCGCTTGGACGGAGCAATACCTACAGTTATGACCTGGCAGGTCAGATGACTTCTGCAGCTGATCCGCTTGGTAAGATAACTGCTTACACTTACGACCCGGCAGGAAATATTACTGAGATCACCAAACCGGGTGGAAGAAAGACCAGCTATGGATATGATAAGAATTATAATGTTACATCTGTAACAGATCCGATGGGCTATGTTGCAAAGACAGTCTACGATAAAGACAACCGTGTAACAGAAGAGACCGATGCACTGGGGCAGAAGGAATCCTATACCTATGATAAGGACAGCAGGGTAACTTCTATTACAGACAAGCGTGGATTCACAACGGGATTTGATTACGATGCACATGGGAATATTCAGGTTGTTACAGATAAGACCGGATTAAAGAGCCATCTGGAATATGACAAGAATGACAACCTGACCAAAGTAACTGATGCCCTTGGCGGTGTAACAACTTATGGTTACGACAACATGGATAACCTGGTGACCTTCACCAATGCAGCAAATAAGACAACGAATTATACTTATGACTTAGAAGGCAACCTGACATCCATCAAAGATCCGGCAGGAAGAACGGAGAAATTCGACTATGATGAAAAAGGCAGACTGACCGGACATACACAGGCAAGCGGCAAGAAAACCACGTATGATTACGACAAACTGAATGACCTGTTGGAGAAATCTTATCAGGACGCAAAAGGCGAGACATCCGAAAAGGACGTGACCTACGCATATAACAGTGCCGGGGAACGGGTATCCATGAAGGATCAGACAGGCAAGAGCAGCTACGAATACGATGCACTTGGAAGAATCACCAAAGTGACAAGCGGTTCGAAAAAGGATGTCAGCTACGTTTATGATGACGCAGATAATCTGCAGGCAATCGTATACCCGGATGGGACAAAGATCAGCTATGAATACGACTTAAATGATAATCTGGTAAAACTGACAGACCGTAATAGAAAAGTAACCACTTACAAGCATGATGCACTGAACCGTGTGACAGAAGTTACTAGAAGTAATGGAACAAAGACGGAAGTATCTTACGATGCAGAAGATCATATCACAAAGATTGTGAATACCTGTGGTTCCTGCGGCAAAGTAATCAGTACTTATGAGTACAAGTACAATGATCAGGGATATGTAGTTGGAGAAACAGCTACGGAACTGGAAGCTGGAACAAGAAAGACGCCAAGCTGGGAAGACTGGTACAACTGGGGCGATACACAGAAAGAGACAGACAAAGCAGACTGTGAGCATCAGGAAAAAGAGATCCAGACGACACGTACCTATGAATACGATGACAACTGGGAACTGACACGCTGTACAGAAAAAGCAGAGGGCGGTAAAAAGACAGTCCATAATTATACTTATGACAAGATTGGAAACCGGACCTCTTACGAGAAGATTGAGGATGGTGTCAGCAAAGCAAAATATAACTATAAGTACAACGATTCCAACCAGCTCATCAAACGCACCAATGCAAAGATCTGGGGCGATCCGGGAACAACCTACAGCTATGATAAAGATGGCAATCTGATCCAGGAATGTGATAAGACAAACAGTGCAGATCCGGTTACTTATGAATACACAGCAGAGAATCGTTTGGCAGTAGTAAAACAGGGTGGAACAGTCCTGATGGCAGCCATGTACGATGGAGATAACAACCGGGTATTCGAACTTGATAACACCTATAAATGGGAAGACTGCTATGGCGATGAAGTCCTGATCCCGGCGAACCAGCGTACCGAAGATGGAAACAGCCCGAAAGAGCAGCTTGCCTCTCTGGTAAAAGGCGGTTCCAATGCCAAAGGATGCACACTGACAGAGTATATCAACGATATCAATCGCGAGAATACAGAAGTCCTTGCAGAGTATGGAGCAGACGAGAAAGTACGTCAGGCTTATACTTATGGAGAAAGTGGAATCGGAGAACGGGTAAGCGTTGATAAATCGGAAGAAAGCAGTTATTATTTATATGACGGAAGAAACAGCGTGACCGGAATCCTGACCGAAACAGCTAATCTGACGAACAGTTATCAGTATGATTCATACGGTAACCTTACATCAGGAACAGCAGACGGTGTCAATTACTACGGTTACAATGGGGAGTCCACAAATGTAAAAACAGGACTTCAGTATCTGCGGGCAAGATACTATAACGCAGAGAACGGAACCTTTACAACTGAAGATAGTGACCTTGGAACGACAGAAAATCCATTGACCAGAAACCGCTACGATTATACGACCAATAATCCGCTGAATTACAGTGATCCGACAGGACATTCATTGTGGAGCAGGATTAAGAGTACAGCTAAAAAAGCAGCGAAAGCAGTCAAGAGTGTCGGCAAGAAAATCGTTAATACTGCGAAAAAGGTAGTCAAAACAGTAGTAAATACAGCTAAGAAAGCAGCAAAAACTATTGTTAACACAGTGAAGGGGGTAGCAAAAACTGCCAAAAATGCAGCTAAACATGCAAAACAGACATATCAATCTGTGAAAAATCGTGTAACCAGTAGCAGTACATATCAAAAGATCACATCCAGAGGAAGTCAGTTTATTCGTTCTGTAAGCAATGGGGTACAGAAAATTGGAAAAACTTATACATCTTTCAAATCCTATGTTTCAGAAAGAACGGCAGAAATCCGCTCAGAAGTGGTACGACATATGTGTACGACAACAAATCGTATTACAGATAAGCTTGGAAAAGTAGACTGGAATGCGGTGAAAAAAGTAGCCATTGGTATAACTGCGGTTACAGTTTCTGGTCTTGTAGTTGCTGCAACAGGCGGTTTGGCTGCAGGAGCAGTTCTGGCAGCATTGCCAGCAATGGGTGGCTTAGGAACGGCGATGGTTTCAGGAGCAGTTATTGGAGCTATTGGTGGAGCTTCATATAGTGCAGTGAATTCAGGTTTGTCTGGAAATAGTCTGAAACAAGTAGCAAAAGATACGTTAGTCGGTGGTATTGCAGGAGCAGTGACAGGTGGCGTTATGGGTGGCCTTAGTTATGGGGCTGGGAAACTTTTGAATGTAGTAAGGAGTGCAGGAAGTACCCATAATGATGGGATTGATAAATCGTTTAAAAAATTAGTTGCAGAAGTAACCGAAACAAAATTGCCAGAAGGCACTTGGGAAAAACCACCATTAGAGCGAGGAGATATTATTGACAAAGCTATGGGAAATAACTTGGGACACAATTTCCCGACCATAGATAAAGTAGAAAATGGTGTTGTGACTAGTGTTAAAAGCCGAGACTTAGGTGCAAAGACTTATCAAAATGGTAATAAATTGGAAAAGGTAATTGTCAAGGACATTAATAAAGTTTCAGGATTTATAGGAGAAACATTTAATGGTAAATTTGTTAATGCGGAAGAAATAGTGGGTAGACAATTACAAGTAGTTGTTCCAAATGTAACATTAAGCGAAGCTCAGATAAATGCAGTTAATAATGCTACAAAACATGGTATTGATAAAGGTGTTAAACTCATTATTACAGTAGGAAAATAATAGCAAAGTAAATAGCTTAAGGGGAATATTTTATTCCCCTTAAGTAATAGAGAGGAGAAAACGGATATGATTTCTGTATATTATAATCAAAAATATGGTTTCTTAATTGTGCCTAATGCCATTGAAAGGTTTATGGGATGTTATATTTCTATCGAACCTACAATTGAAATTATGGCTGAAGAAACAATAGATAAGATAGGCTGTGCAATTAGAAAAGGAATAAAAATTGCAGAAAGTTCCCCAAAAGTAGACGAATCTCAATTAAACAATTTTTGGAAACAAACAAAATATAAAAGTTTTCCAACATTTTCCAAGAATTATCAAAGAATTGATTTGAAACAAAATGGAGATGAATTAGAAATTAGAAGATGGGAACGGAATAATAGAGGGGGATATTCGCGAAAAACGGAAGAAAAAGATTATATTAATTTTATAGAAATGTCGGATTATGAATTGGGCTTGTTTATAAAAAAAATGTTTGAACCATGTGAAATTAGAATTGATGAAACAGAAAGATTTGAAACATTAGAGGGGAAAATAATTAGTTATTCGATTCCAAATGAGCATTATAAAAATATTGGTGATGGTCATACAGATTCTTATATGACATATAGAAATGAAGATTATGATAAGTTGTATATTTCTTTTTTGATAGGTGATGGAACTGATTGTACAGATGAAGTAAGCATAAAAAATCATTACAAAAAAATATACAAGCAAATGTCGAATATTAAATTTGAAAGTAAATGTAATAAAAAATATGTACATTTTTTAACAGAAAATGGAGAAGTATTGCTGAGTTTTATTGATAATGGTTATGTGGAGTTTTTTATGTGCATTCCATATAATATTGAAAGAAAAGTTCAAAAGGAGTCAATAGAACAGTATTTAAAAATGTTATTTTCGATAAAAATTGAAGATAAATAAAGCGTGAAGGAGAGAATATGCAAAAGAAGAATTGTGTTTTGTGCATAAGTATAGGAATTATAGTATGTATATTGTTATCAGCTTGCTCCAGACAACCAGACTTTGATGCCAAATCCTACGTCCAAAGTTCTCTTGATGCACACTATCATGGAGAATATAAGGACTATGCGAATCTGTTAGAAATCTCGGAAAAAGATGCCAAGAAAGAAATCGAAGAGGATTTTAATGAGAGTATCCAACAGCAATTTGATGATTCCGATAACATTACGGATAAAGGAATTGCTGATTATGCGGAAAAACTGACAGAAGTAAAGAAACTGGCAAAATACAAAGTACAAGATGTGAAAGAAGAGGATGGAGTCTATACAGTAAGTGTACAAGTTGAACCATCCAATGTATTTCAGACATTGCAACAAAGCTCTACAGAGGTAAGCAATGAAAAAATAAAGCAGGGATTGGATGGAAATGATCCGGAAGTCTTTGCAGCTGTATTAACAGAAAGTGTCCAGAAGAGTCTTGAAAAGAACAGATATGGAAAAGCTGTTACTGTAAACGTATCCGTGGAAAAAGATAACTCAGGAAAATATGGTCTTTTGGATACAGAGATGAATAAGTTGGAAGCAGCGATGTTCCCAACAGAATAAGAATGAATGGAAAGCTATCAGAGGAAAAAAACTGGTAGCTTTCTTTTAAACTCCAAGACAAGAAAACTTGTTAAAAAAGCTATTGTAATAGTAGAAAAATTTATTTAAATAATGGATGACAAGAGTCTTTTATTCATTATGAGAAAAAGAAGGAATCTCCTATGAACCAACAAGAAATATTCACGTAAGATGGAAAAAAGTGCTGTAATCGAAGAGGTTGCAGCATTTTTTTCTTCGACATTTTTCGAACATTATAACGTACCTATCCGGTCACCGCCATGCTCCGATTTGATTTCTATATCAAAAATCAGATCGGAGGAAAGATAAATGGCTTATAACAAGACAAGTGAAGAACGAAAGTGGAATTATTGGAAAGAACAGGAAGAAAAGAAATTGCGTGAACTGGGAATGGAAGAAGAGAAGATCCAAAAGCTGCGCCAGATGGACAGGGAAGACTTTCTGGAAGAGCGCAGATACCGGGAACATCTGGATGAAACGATGCAGGATATGGATTCCATAAAAGAAAAGGACAGCGAGCTGTTTGCAAGGGATGTAAAGGAGCTTCTGGATCACATAGGTGATAAGCGAATCTATGAACTATTGAAAGAAACGGAGCATCAGACACTGGAAATCCTCTTACTCAGTACATGGGGATATTCTGGAAGAGAAGTTGCTAAGATTATGGGAATGGCAGAACAGACGATTTATACCAAAAGAAACCGTTTGAGAAAAAAATTAAAAAATTTATCAAAAATTGAATAATTATGGCGTTTTTCGTCGGCTATTTAATAGGCAGGTAAATTTTGCCAGTGTACTTTGACAACCTCATACCAGCATTACAGGTACGTTCCCGTAAGTAGAAGCGTGGCAGGAAGACGCGAGGACAGATGAAAAGGGCATGGAAGAAATTAGACCAGAAAGTGAGAGGCAGAGTTCTTTTGTGGCGTTTTCGTTTCGAGCGAATCATCTTTAACTGAAACAGGACCGTGGCGGTCTTTTGCGAGGATCACTTACGAGGGGATAATGATACATAGGAACTGCCAGTGAGCAGAGGATGGACTTTGGGTTGTAATCAGCAAGACTTTTAGAAAATCCGTGAGCGGTGCAATGCCAAGCATCCGCCTGTAATGTTCCCGTAAGGCAATGGGGGAGTCGAGGACAAATACAACGCCAAAAATCAAAAGTATAAGAAATCAAGGAAGAATGTGTCGTTGATATCAGATACATACGGCTGTAGGGAGAAATCCTTTACAGCCGTATTGATGTGATATCAGCACGCATATCAGGTAACAAATTATGTATTACACAAGAGAATATCTCAATAGAGCGCATCGAGAAATTGATACTATTTTCCGAGTGCTGTTCCCGGAACATGGAATGGCAGTAAGGGAAGAACAGATTATGTTATGCCACAAAATGCTGGATAACCTGCTGGGAAGAAACATAGCACTGTGTGACGCGGGTGTCGGTATCGGCAAGACGTATGCCTATCTGGTGGCCTGTGTTCTGATGAGAAAATATTCCCTCCTTGCAGAAGGATGTTCCCCTTATGAGCAGCGTCCGGTCGTGATATCCACTTCCAGCATTGCACTCCAGAAAGCAATTCTTACAGAATATATCCCTTTTCTCTCCCGGATTCTTCAGGAGAACGGGACGATTCAGGCCCCTATTAAAGCTGTGATACGAAAAGGGAAAGAGCATTTTGTCTGCGATGAGAGGTTGGAGCACCGAATCGTTGCAATCGAAGAAAAAAACAAAAATGCGTTGCAGAAAGAAGCTCTGCTGTCGTTGAAAGAACATTATGATATGGACGAAGTGTCCAACTTAAGTGGGTTTGACAGAAGGATGGTGAGTGTACCGAAGTTCTGTGTTAAACCGCAAACTCTACCCATCTGATAACTGCAAATTATATTACCCTATATAATAATGTATTCTTATAGCGACCGCAGTTTATTTCAATCAATAAATCATAGATAAAGAAAAGATG